>NZ_AP019860.1:4990000-5217500 GCF_009002475.1 Candidatus Uabimicrobium amorphum | reverse complement strand
AAATAATAACCGGGTACATACTTTAACAATGGACTCACACATGCGATCGCGTAATCGCGTACACGGCGCAGCTCTAAAAAAGAGGTCAAGTCCACTTTCTTTTCCATACGAAACCCTTCTGACTGTTTGCATAGATCATCTACTGTCATAATTCCCGGGGCAAACCAACCACGGCGAAAAGTATCCACACAGCGATGACTTTCCGCGGCGGCACTTACCAGAAAGTCATCTATAACGATACATACTCCATCCTCGCTCAGTTTCGAAAATACCTGTTGCATTAATTTTGGTGGGGAGTGGCTATGAACAAACGACTCAATGGCAAATATGACATCGACTTGGGGAATCTCTGAAGGGATGTCGTGGAAATCACCGCATAGGATTTCCACATTGGTCGTGGCAAACCGTTCTTGTAACTTTGTGGCTATTTGTTGTTGTTCACGGCTATTTGTTAAACCATAGAAATGTATTTGTGGTAGTAAATCCGCGAGAAAAAACAAAGAACCGCCAACGCCACACCCTAAATCTAATACACGCATCGTATTTTTTTTATGCGCTGCAATATAATCATATATATATTGATTGTGAAACAAAATTGCTTGCTCGCGGTTTTCAATTCCCGGAAACCACACCGCACGGTGAATGGCAAAATTATGTTTACCATGTCCAAAACGTAAAAACTTCGAGGTATTGTTATCGTAATAGCCCGCCACATCTTCTTTAACACTCATAACTATCCCAACCATATTGTTTTTCGAACCACTTTTTGATGGCGAAAAATACAACAACTCCTGCGATCACATCAATGGCATAGTGATAACGCAAATACATTGTGGAAAATATAATTCCTACGGCACAAGGTAACATAATATAATAACGCAAACGACATATATAATAGTCACAGTTCAACATCACCAATAAAATCATGGTATGTAAACTGGGAAAAACATCATAACCCGGCGAAGCGCTTTCGATGAACAGATGAATTGTTTTGGAAACAGCCCCCCCATTGATCGGCAAATTATACAAACTTGCATATGCATACCTAGGTCCAACAGCCGGTATCATTATATAAAGGATAAAACCACAGAAAAATGCATTGAACAGGTAATTGGCTATCCATTGCATTTTGTCCACGGCTAAAAAGAACAAACAGTACACAAGAAAGACCGTTAGGTATATGTCATACAATATATATAGTACACTGTTTATGTCTGTAAACCATGCTGTCTGCCAAACTTGCATGTACACAGAAAGCGTTTCCCCAAACAAAAACTCATCGCAAAGTAGTAGGAATTCATCTTTCAGCGTGATTCCAAAACCATCGACAATTTTTTTTACCGATTGGTATATATAAAATATGAAGATAAAAGCGATGGCTACGCGCAACTTCGCGCAAATTGGTTTTTCTTTACTGCTGGGCAAAGCGAACGGAAAAGCGCTATAAAAGGCCGTAACCAACAACAACTCGATCGCAAACGTTGAGTCTACTGCCCACAAAGCCCCACATACACTGCACGATAACCCCAGTAAAATAAAAGTAATCTCATAGACAAACAACTTTTTCATATTTCAATTTCCAGTGCATCTCCCAATTCAACCCCCATCGTTTTATACGCGCCCAGCCTACTTTTAAAAGAGCTGCGCAAAACCCCTGGTTCGTCGATGTAATCAAAAATCTTCGGCTGTACTTTGTCTTCGCAGGTGCGTAGAATTCTTCCGAGATACTGGATGACGCGTCCCGAAAACTTCACGGGTGTTGCCAAAAACAACGAGCTCAATTTCTTGCAATCAAAACCTTCTCCCACCAAGCGCCCACTCGCCACTAAAATATCGATTTGCTGTTGCTGCAAGTCGTTCACTATTTTTTTGCGCAACGATGCCTTGGTATCTCCCGTTAAAAGCTCTACCGACATGCCACTTTTGGATAAGAGAAGTTGATATAGTTTCTCACAGTGGCTTTTGCGGTCGGAAAGAACTAGACAAATTCCACGGCGTTGTTTGGCTTCGGCAATCACATCATCTACGATCAGTTCATTGCGTGCGCGGTTACTCACCAATTCCTCAAGGAGCGTCTGGTATTCGCTAGAACCGTCTACATGCGAATAAAATTTTGTTTCGCGCGCGACCAATGACGCCACCATTATCTTATTGTATTTTTGTAATTCTTGTGGGGAGATGCTATAAACGCTATCTCCCATATAAAAATAGATCACCTTAGTGAGTTTATCACGACGGTAAGCCGTTGCGCTAAGTCCCAGCATGTAACGACTATCAAAATGTTTGATTGCTTCGGTAAATGTACGACTTGGCACGCGATGGCATTCGTCGACAACTAAATAACCAATTTTATCCGCAAGTTCATCCACGCACTTATACAACGAATTCACAATGGCAATAGTAAGTGGTTTGCCAAATTCGCGCTTGCCATCCCCCACGAGACCAATGTCTTCTTTTTTCATCCCCAAAAACTCCATGGCACGCTCTTGCCATTGGTATAAAAGTTCTTTGGTGTGACAAATCACAAGAGTTGGTTGTTTACGTGCGGCAATTGTCGCCAGCGCCATCACTGTTTTTCCACTTCCTGTAGGACTATTCAATACGCCGAATCTTCGTGCCACGACACTTTCCACAGCTTTTTCTTGAAAGGGATACAGCTCGCGACAAAACGAAAACTCCACCTCTTCCAACACGCGTGTCTCTTCTTTGACCTTATATTCTACTTGATGCTTACGTAAAATAGCCAGCGTTTGTGCTGCAAAACCACGTGGAAGATAAATCGTGTTTCTCTTTTTCTTAAAAAAACTCAAAGTAGGTGAAATATTATATGTAGAACGATGCTGTCTCTCTGCAAGAACATACTCAGGGTTAGCAAAGGTAAGTCTTTTCTTTAAATAGCTTTCCGCATCTTCGGGCAATTTCCCCTTCATTACCAGTTCGTTTTTTACAACAATATCTATCATAATGCCTTCCATCCTATGTTGACAACAAATGTACATTTTCATATGATAGGATACGAAACAAAACGTGTCCACATTTAAAGTTTGTTTACTTTTGTAGCACGATATAAAAGTGCCACAAAAATCAACCAAGTTCAATCCTCATAATTCAGACTAGATATTGCAAATGAAAATAACAGATCACATAAAAAACGCTAAAAATCTTCCTCTTTTTTCTTTTGAGTTATTACCTCCTGTAAAAGGAGATGGAATAGGAAGTATCTTCAAGCTCATAGATGAGTTAATGCCTTTTAACCCTGCCTTTATTGATGTAACCTATCATAGACAAGACTATACCTATGTAGAATCTTCGGATGGAAAAATAGAAAAACGTCCATATCGTAAACGTCCTGGTACAGTAGGAATTTCCGCAGCGGTAATCAATCGCTATGGTGTTGACGTTGTACCCCATATGGTGTGCGGGGGCTTTAGCAAGCAAGTCACAGAAGACGCCCTTATTGACTTACACTTTTTGGGAATTCACAACATACTTGCTTTACAAGGAGACAAACTGAGCCACGACAAACAGTTCATCGCCGAAAAAGACGGACATCAATATGCGTCTGACTTACTGGGACAAATTAACGATATGAATAATGAAAAATATATCGATCCAGATCTCGTCGTCAAGGATGCGACAAATTTCTGCGTTGGAGTGGCAGGTTACCCTGAAAAGCACTATCAGGCAGCCAACATGGAAACAGATATGTTCTATCTGAAGAAAAAAATCGACATGGGGGCTGAGTTTGTCATAACACAAATGTTTTTCGACAATCAAAAGTATTTTAGCTTTGTAGATAAATGCCGCGAAATGGGTATTAATGTCCCCATCATACCTGGATTAAAACCGATAACTTCTAGGCGACAGTTACAAATATTGCCGAGTACTTTTTTCATCGATATTCCTGTGGAATTGACGCAAAAGATTGAAGAAGCGCGCACAGGAAAAGAAGTACGCGATGCAGGAAGAGAGTGGTGTACGAAACAGTGCCAAGAATTGATTGAATATGGAGTGCCTTCACTACACTTTTATACAATGGGAAAAATAAATCCTGTCAAGCAAATCGCTGCGGATATTTTTAGCTAAAATAACATTTTATCCCAGGCTCAAAAAAGCCTGGGATAAAAGCTTACTTATTTTTTTCTTCCGCATTTTCCGGTGATTGTTTTTGCTCTTTTGATGTTTTTTTATCTACATCTTCTTTTTTGGGTTTCTTTGCTAGTTTCGTGGCACCCTTTCTCAATTCTAGAGAAATAGAGTTAATACAATACCTCATACCTGTTGGTTGTGGACCATCGTCAAAAACGTGCCCCAAATGCGAATCACAAACATTGCAAACAACCTCAACACGTACCATACCATAAGAGCGATCTTCTACTTCGCCAACATTCTCTTCCACAATCGGCTGCCAAAAACTAGGCCACCCAGTACCCGATTTATACTTCGTCTCGGAAGAAAACAGAGGCGCGTCGCACGCTGCACAGTGATAAATTCCCTTTTCTTTCGAATTCCAATATCCCTTATAGCGGCTTTCTGTTCCTTTTTTGCGCATAACATAGTAGCGCTCTTTACTCATCATTTTTTGCCACTCTTGCTCTGTCTTTACCACCTTTTTCACATTAGCGTTGTTCTTCTTTGCCGGTTTATTGTCGTTCACCTGACTATTACTTTGACTACACGCTACTAAAAATATAAGTATTAACGCAAAAAACTTAGGCATTTCTCTTCTCCTAATTTTTATTTATTATCGTTTGTCGCAAGAAGCCATCTTGCTAATATTCATGGCATGAGTTATATGACAACCACTTAGTCGTAAACTTTGCCAAAAACATACAAGAATTAAGATAGTTTACAGAAATTCTTCTAAATCCATTGCTAAATCTGCGGCGCTTGCGTAGCGATCTTCTTTATCTTTGGCGATTGCTTTCATGCATATCAAAGAAATTTTTTGTGGTATTTTTGGATTTAAATGATGAGGTTCGATGGCATCTTCGCTAACGATTTGTCGTAGCAATTCATACGCTGTTTTTCCTTGAAAAGGTATGGTATCTGTTAACAGTGTATATAGAATTACACCTAAGGCATATATATCTACGCGGTGATCTATTTCATCGATTCTCCCCAACGCTTGTTCTGGTGGCATATGAGTGATCGTACCCATGATCATCCCCGTCGCAGTCAGTCGCTGCGAATCCCCCACCATCTTGCTCAGACCAAAATCCATAATTTTTGGTTCACCATCTTGCTGGACCATAATGTTGTCTGGCTTTAGATCTCGATGTATAATGTTTTTTTCGTGAGCATAATCAATGGCATAACAAAGCTTCACAAACATTCGTAGTATCTCACGTCGTTTATATTTGCTGCTCTGTAGCACATTGGTAAAGAGTATTCCGAAAACATACTCCATCGTAAAATAATATTGTTCGTCGATAACGCCCAAGTCATAAATTTCGACTATATTCGGATGAATTAATCTTGCAGTAAGTTTTGCTTCGCGTAAAAACCTTTTTTCGCTTTCCTCCGTGTGCTTGGTAATAAGAGTTTTTAAAGCTACTTTTTTTTGTAGATGGTTATCAAAAACTGCGTATACCTTCCCCATAGCTCCTTTACCTACCATGGATATTTTTCGATATCTATTATTTATTATGGTAGGCAACTCTTGTTTTTCGAAAAAATTTGACTCGTCTTTACGCTTCTCTGTTAGACTGAAATTATGATGGCATTTTTGACATGTTACTTGCCGGCCATAAATTCCCTCTTTTTCAATTACTTTGATTTCTTCTCCGCACTTAGGACAATGAAATGTCAACACTTTTGGTGCTTCACACAAATTGTCATTACTTAAAAGAAATATTTGTTGGCACTTACTACATTTTAAAGACTTGCCTATTGGCTCTATATTTTTTCGAACATTTGATAATCGCGAACAATGGGTACATCGAAAAGTTAACCATTCGATCGTCATGCTTTTCCTATACTTTTGTAGATTATAAAGTATTTCCCTATTCAATCATCAATTGATAGACAATTTCAATTGATGACGTTCGTATCCCAATAAAACTTTCGCTTTTAAGTTTAACAGCTCCCTCTTTGATACAATGTTCAAAATATTCCACTTGTTGCAATTCGTCAAGAACAGGCAAAATATCTCTAATTTTCTTAAACCCTCCCACGCGAAAAAATCCTAAGTTTTCCATATTTTCAGCATCAATTAACTGATCGCCTTTTTCATTTTTTGTCGGCACCTCGCTAACAGGTACACCCGTTTGCATACTCAATAATGCATCTAAGGAGCTTGCGACAATCGACTCCTTAGAACTAAAATCGCAAACATTGGCATTGTAGAGAATATTGCGATTGCGCGATGTCGAAAACAGATATAAATCTTTACTTTGTGGATGAACAGCAATAAAACAATTAAAACGTGATACCTCACTAACCCCTATTACCAGGTCGTTCTCTTTCTTGCGACCGATAAGAAAATAGTTTTTGTCACTACAAACACTATAAGATTTACCGGATGCATCACTTTTTATTTCTTTTAAATATGCTGCCATATTTCATATCCATGCTAAGAAGTAACAATAAGTTGATTCAATTTTTCTTGTATCTGCGTATTATAATGCCGCGATGTTTTAATTTCAATGAAGCATGATTTTTTTTGTTGCAAACAGCTCTGGTACATCTGGCAAAAGTCCTGAGTCGTTTTAGGAAAAAAGTAGTCAATAGAAAACATCTCTGCCGCTTTTTCAAATGTAAGGTTGTGCGGAGTGATAAAGTACTCCTCAAAAACATCTACAAATTCCGCAATGGGCAGTTTTTCAAAAATGCTTCCCCCCTGATTGTTCAAAACAACGAGATAGATAGGAAAGTCACTATTTTTAAGTAACAATAGGGAATTTAAGTCATGAAGAAGAGAAATATCTCCCAACACAACGGTTATTCCTCCCTGTAGTCCCTGTGCCATTCCCACAGCAGTTGCTAAGTTGCCATCGATTCCACTCGCCCCACGATTGCTTGACACAAAAATATTTTCTTTACCTTGCGCATACATATCAAAGTAGCGAATAGCTAAACTATTTCCCACAAAAAGTCCCTGATTACCGCAATGGAGGAGCTCGGTAATAAACATTACCACACTAAGTTCATTTAGCAAAGGAACTGTCTCTAAATATTTTTGTTGTACATTCTCAATAACTTGTTGTTTTTCCTGTAGGCTCTTCTTGAAATTTTCATCAATATTCCATGGAGTGTGCTCATACATTGCACGACAAAACACACTACAGTCACTTTGAATGTGATGTGTCACAATATGTTGCGGATCGAAGCGTCTACTACTCCTTTTAACAACAATATATGTTTGAGGTTGGCAATAATCGATAAATTGCAACAATCGCTTTGAAATAAATTGTTCACCAATGTGAATGATACAATCTGCTTTGTAATCCTTCCATTTAGGTTTATCTAGCAATATACTGTCAAAATGTCGCATAAAATTTTCATGTGTTTTCAACCGTAGATTACTACACATATCGACAAAAACCGGCCAGCCACATTCCATCAGAAATTTTTCAATGGAATGCATATCCTCATTGTTGTTCAACCTTCCCACAACAATAATTCCACGCCGTGCTCTCTCAACCTCACTTACAATATAGGAAAAATCTTGAGGTTGCACAATAGTTGACTCATAAAAAGTATATGGTTTGGTGCTATTTACCCACCGCGGACATATGTCGATATACTGATCACTTAACTCTCCCTTAGAAGGAGCCAGTGGTTCACGAAACATACAATTAATGTGAACGACACCGCGAAAGTTTGTTGCTTGGTAAATTGCTTGGTCTATTGTGGTAAGAACAAATGTCGCAGGAATTTCTTCCGTCGCACATGGTAAATTTGTTTGCCATGTACAGTAGTGTCCATATATATTGGGTTGGGTGATGGTTTGATTTGCTCCTGTGCTAAGCAACTCAGGAGGGCGGTCCGCTGATAAAATAATAAGAGGTATGTGGTCTACCGCAGCTTCAACAACTGCTGGTAAGTAATTTGCTACGGCGGTTCCAGAGGTACAAACTAGAACAGCAGGTTTCCCGGTGGCGCGTGCGTACCCGACAGCATAAAATGCCGCTGCGCGTTCGTCGTAAAATATTTTTTTATGTGCTTTCGTTGCACGGGCAATTGCACAGGTAAGAGGTGAAGAGCGTGAACCGGGGGAAATGCAAAAGTGTGTTATCTTATTGCGCAGGCATTCTTCTACGATCAGGCTCGACCAAAACGCATTGATATTTTGATGTTGTAAATTCATTACTCAGTTACTTTACGAAAAATGCAATCAAAATTTTTCATCTTATCTTCTATTTCATTCCATTCTTTTTTTACACAAGAGCTTTTGACAATCCCCGCTCCGGCAAAAAGATATAGAGTATTTTTCTGTACGACACAAGAGCGTATTGCCACAGCAAATTCAGCACAGTCTTTCTCCAGCCATCCAATAGGTCCTGCAAACCACCCGCGGTCGAAACTTTCTAATTTTTCGATTTCATCCATATTTTTTTGCTTTGGTAAGCCACAAACAGCCGCGGTAGGGTGTAATAACTGCAAGATATCTCCATCAATCGTTTTTTCGTTAAGTACACCTTCAAACGACGTGTATAAATGCTGTAAGTTTTTCAATCGCATTAAAACGGGTGATGATGGACAACTGTAATTTTTACAAATCTTGTCAAAAACTTGCTTTATGTTTTCAACGACAAGCTGATGTTCACGAATGTCTTTTGTACTCGACAGCAAGTCGTCACCCAATTCTTTATCTTTTATCGCATCTTGCCCACGTCTTCGTGTACCAGCAACGGCTTCGCTAAATATACGGTTATCTTTGCGATAATAAAGTCTTTCGGGAGTTGCACCTACGAAAGCACAGTCTTTATGCCATTGCAAATAAAAATTATATGTATTCGCTTGGGTATTGGTTAGATGCTGCAGTAGACAAAATCCATCTACATATTTCGGAAATTTTAAAGTACTACGTCTCGATAGGACAATTTTTTGAATTTCTTTTGTCGAGAACTGCCTTTGGATTTCGGCAAACTGTTCCTGCCATTCTTCGAAATTTGGAACGTTGACACGTTCGCGATAGAAGTCTTCGAAACGCGGCGTAGGAGGCAGTGAAAAATCGAGACTGTTCAACTCTTCCACAATTGACTCGTACAAACGCGCATGGTTCATTTCCTCTTTTACAATGATGTTCACTGCAAAGAAAGTTTTCGCGTTTTTCTTGCATATTTCGAATTGCGGAATAAAAAATGCAATTTCACCAAACTTTTCCCACGGAGTTCCCACCACAGAATTTACATTAAAGCGCATGCCACCGTAGAAACGCATATTTGCGGGTAACGAATTGACATTTGCAAAATGACAATCAGATAAACGTTTTGCTTTTAAAAAATCTGCAACTCCCACTCCTGCGGCAATAAGTGTTCTGTCGCGATTCTGCCAGTACACTTTTTCATTGTAATTTTGAATTCGTAACCAAGAAATAATATCGATATCTTCTATTTCTATTTCTAAACGACGGTCTTCAATGTTTTTCTGATTAAAAAAACATTGTAACTGATGTAACATCGTTTTTTTGATATAAGATATGTCACTGAATTCATTGAGATTTTCTGCAGCTCTCACGTCTAACATTCCTAAATGGTACGATTAACGGCATGTGCGATACTATTAATTTGCTCCACCAATAAACGAAATTCTTGTGGTTGAATACTTTGGTCTCCATCTGACAAAGCATCATCGGGAGAAAAGTGAACTTCAACCAATAGCCCGTCGGCCCCCGCAGCGACTGCTCCGCGCGACACAGCTAAAACATATTTTGCATTTCCTGTTCCATGGCTGGGGTCGGCAATAATCGGCAGATGAGTCTTTTCGCGTAATACGGGAATGGCATTTATGTCAAAGGTATTACGCGTCGCATTTTCAAAGGTTCGTATGCCACGCTCACATAAAATTACATTTGGGTTACCTTGAGACAAAACATATTCTGCCGCTAGCAAAAACTCATGAATAGTGCTACTCATACCTCTTTTTAACAACACGGGTAATTTACTTTTCCCCACCGCTTTTAACAATACGAAGTTTTGCATATTGCGCGAACCAATTTGCAAAATATCTACATATTGCTCAAAAACAGGGACTAATTGTGGGTCCATGATTTCGGTGACAATAGCAAGCCCTGTTTTTTCCCGTACTTCACAAAGCCACTCTAAAGCTTTCTCTTCGTGCCCTTGAAAACTATAAGGCGATGTACGTGGTTTAAAGGCGCCACCTCGAAGAGCAGTGGCACCTGCCTCTTTGAGTTCGTAAGCAATATCCATAATTTGCTGTCTGCTCTCGACAGAGCAAGGGCCGGCGAAAAACAGAACCTTATCTCCGCCAACGACAGTGTTGCCAATAGGTATTGTCGTTTGGTGGTTTTCGTCTTTACGGCTAAATAAATAAGGAGACTGTGCCGTGGTTTTCGCGACATTATCTCGTGTTTCATAATTGTTCATTTTAATCTCGTTTAGCTTGCTCTTCTAGTGAATGTTTGAACTCTTCTACTTTTTCCAAAAAGGAAAACATATCAAAATTTTCTGATTTTAGAAACATATTTAATATTTCTCTAAACAAAAAAGATAGGCGGTTAAGATGCTGTAAACGCTGCACTGTATCAGTGTCTTCTGGAAAATCACAATTCTCTTTTGCCTGTTTTAGCTGTTCACAAATGCGTGAAACAACACCTGTTTCTCTCTGATTAACCACATGGATAATCATTTGCATGAGATCGGTTTCCGCAACAAAATGCCAAGCAGGATTATCGTCTACGCGCAGGCGATGGACGACCTTCCATGTTTCTAACTCGCGTACAATCATGGAAACAGCCCCCTTAGAAAGCCCCAAGTTTTCCTGAATTTCTGTTGCGGCAAAAGGACGATTGTGAAGATATAATAAACTCCATACACGTCCGTGGTTGCGCTTAAAACCCCAAAACTCTATGGCGTCTCCAATAGCATCTGTTGCTATTTTTTCCCAAGGAGCTATTTTTTTTGCAGAGGTCATGTTACTTTCCTGCTGTGTGTTATTTGCCATGTTATCTTACACTACCTAGCAATAGTTTTGTCCAATTGACAATCTCAATAGTACCGGGTACGTTTTGGTACGGACCTAGGGCGTCAATCGCCTGCTCAATTTCCCGTTCTAAGGCTTGAATTGTTAGTTCCGTAACACCAGTACTGAGAACAGCCTCTCCTAGTTTATTTACTTGCTCTTGGTCTAGCTCTGGATTTTTCCAATTTTCGCAAATCTCGCGGTATAGACTTTCATCCATACTTGCTGCCTTTAGGATTGGGAAGCTAGGATTGAAGTTACGAATATCTGAGAAACGCTCTTTCCCGGGGTCGCTTCCTTGTAAATCCCTTAGATCGTCTGCCATTTGGAAGGCAATTCCCAAATGTTTCCCGCATTTTTCAAAGCGTGCCGCCACTTCTTCATTCCCGACGTAAAATCCCACGGCTTGTCCACACCACGAAAATAGTTTAGCGGTTTTTCCTTCGGCAATAAAAAACCAGCCATCTAACTTGAAGTCCAGACGACCTCGGGCTTGAACCTCTAACATCGCGGCTCGTGTCATCGAATCGACAACTCTAACAGCTGTACGATGAATGTCGGGAACATATTTGTTCAAAAGGATAAACCCCAAAGACAAAACTAAGTCTCCCGCCAACACCGCGACTTTATTCCCCCACTTACAATTTACCGTTTCTAATCCACGGCGCAAATTACTTTCGTCTACAACATCGTCGTGTAGAAGACTAGCGGCATGAATCATTTCAGCGGCAACAGATATATCGAGTAATTCAAGTGGAGAAATTTCCATTGCTTCTCCATAGAGAGAAACAAGGCGAGGGCGTATTCTTTTTGCACCTTTTGCAAGGCACAAGTGACGTGCGGCTTCTATCAATATTTCTGGTTTTTCACATTCCGCAGGCAGTTCTTCTCCCAAAACGCGTGCAATCTTCTCTTCAACAGCATTCATAAACATACCTTGCGAAAAATTTGTTTGGTATGCCGCTGTCGGCGCTTCATTTTTTATTGCGTCTTTATCTATATGAGTAGACATATTTGTTCCTGAAAGCAATTGTGTCTTTTGATTCTGTACTATATATTAATTCACATAGAATCACTTTACCTACCACACAAGTTCAAGGTGTTCAAAACCTCTTGAACTCACACTATAAGATTAATCTATATTTTTGAAAAATTCAATGAAAAAATACGATTATTTGCTTGCGCGTAGATTGTCGTTCGCTGTTACAGAAAAATACTCTTGCCATTGTTGCTCAAAAGTTTTAGGAAACAACAGCTTTGTAACTTCTTTTATACCAAGATGATTACGTAGAGTTTCCTCATTCATTATCATTGCCAAGTTCGTACGTCGGCGTAAAAAATCGCTCAACTTGGTGACAATTTCACGCTTTCTCATGAATTCTGCTTCGCAGCGATAATAGCCAATTTCAGGTATTAATAACTCCTGCAAATGACAATCTCTACGGATATTCGCCAACAATTCAAAGGCGTCTATGTCATAAAATCTCCACCAACGTTTCGCATGCTTTCCCGGAATTTTTAGAACTTGCGCTTGATAAAAAAAAGTATCGCGGCACTGCTTTGAAGACTCTCCATACCAACGCCTTGCACTATGTGATAAATTTACACCACACTGCTCGGCGAAACGCACAACCTCGTTCCCCACGTTTAGGCAATCCGTCAATTTTCCCCCGAAAATACTGATGAAGTTATCTCCCACTTCGATAATGTGTTTACGAGACAGCTTCAACCAATCCGCAGCTTGGTCAGCTTCACGCTTTTCAACAACTAGGGGACGCACTCCACAACGTTCCGAAATGATATCATTGTGCGTCAGAGGTTTTTCCAAACACAACAGAGCGTTGATGTTTTGCAGAATAAAATCGCGATCTTCTTGGGTGACATGAGTCTTAGGTTCAGCGACCTTGGTATCCGTGGTTCCAATACATGATTTATCTCCCATAGGCACCACAAAAAACATACGTCCATCATTGGCAAAAAAAGTCAACACTTTTTGCGCTGGTGTGATTTGATCGACAATGATGTGAACTCCTTTGGAGAAAATGTGCTGATGTTTTGTCTTTTGTCCGCTATTTTGATTGTAAAAATCTACATGTGGGCCGCAAGCATTGACAATCAATTTAGAGCGTATGCGAAATGAGCGACCTCCCTGCAAGTCTTTAACAACAGTAGACCAACCATTTTCCTCTTGGGAAGACCCTTCGGCCTCAACATAATTTGCACAAATAGCCCCCTGGCGCATGGCACTGCTGATAAAATTAAATACAAAGCGCGAATCGTTATCCATCAAGTATGCGTCGGAATACTCTATTGCTCCGCTACAATTTTGCGTATTGATGACCGTGTGTTTTTTCTCGACAAATTTTTTGCTGAAAATACTCGGTTTCTTGGTAAATCCATTGCCAATCAACCAGTACAACCATGTTCCGAGATATAGAAAAAATCGCGGATGGCGCGTATTGCGGTTATGGGCGGTAAAAAAACGAATCTCGCGAACAGAAGAAGGAAAACTACGGCACAGTTTGTTGCGCGACAAGCACAGTTTACGTACAAGTGAGAATTCCAATCCTTCTAGATACTTTATTCCGCCCCAAACCAAATTAGAACTCGCCTGACTTGTCTCACTAGCAAAATCCGCACGGTCAATAACCGCCACTTTGGCTCCTTTTCCTGCAAGCGCTGCGGCACAAGAGGCACCATTAATGCCTCCTCCAATTACAAGTACATCAAAATTTTCCTGTTGCAGTTTATCAATATTTGTATTTCGTAAAGACATGTGAAAAATTTTCTATTATGTAGTAAAATGTTATTGTAGATTAGGGTATGTCATGATACGCCCTAAGAAGCACATTTTGTGCTCAGCAAGTTACACAACAATCGCTATTTTATAGTAAGGATGATATGGAGAAAAACGTTTTACAAACAAAAACTAAAAAACAATTGCAAAAGCCATCCATGTATATGGTGTTATTTCACAACGACGATTACACAACGGTAGAATTCGTCGCTTCGGTATTGATGACAGTATTTCAAAAATCATACTTAGATGCCATGCACATCACCATGGAGGTTCACAACAAAGGAATTGCACTTGTGGGGATATACACCTATGAAGTCGCACAAACTTCTGTCAGGCAAGTCGAAATTCTTGCAGAACAGTGCGATTACCCCTTTTTGGCAACTATGGAAGAAACAACTTTGTAAACAGGTGCATAGTGCACCTGCTTACTTTAGGCACTCAAGTTTTTAAAACGTTTGCTAAAAAACAATGTAAAACTTCCGAGGATAGGAAGCAAATAGCCAAGAGCGTAGTAATCTTTGTGCAGATAGACAAGATGGACAAGGGCTGCTAACAAACACATGTTATTTGCCAACAACGAGTAGCGAATAAAATCATACTTTGCTTCGCGTAGAACCCGAGTTCCCCAAAAAGAAAAACCCACAACTAAAATGAGAAGCGCTCCGCCCGCTACTGCTAGAATAATCATTGTTTGCGTGGTCATCATTTTGCTCCTAAAAAAATGCGTAATCGTTTCATAACGAAGATACTACCAAATTTTACAAAGTGAAAACATAAAAAAGAAAATTTCCACAATGTGGCCACCAAACGCAATTCCCTTTGCTGCTTACCCGACAAATTTATGTCTATGTTTATGTCTTTTTACTAACAAAACTAAAAACTATCGACAAAATAAACTTATAAGCTTCAAGCATTTATTCAAAATTCCCGCATTTGAAAACCCATTTCTATACAAAATTCAGTAAAGAATATATATTTTTTTATCTTTTTGAGACACGGAATAATATAGAATAGGAAATAAAAATATCCTGAATGAATTACAACTCAAAGACAACAACTCCAAAGGATAAAACAAACATTGGTAATTTAGTTATACTTGGAGTAATAAATGGCGAACAACAATAATTCTTTTACTGAAAATGTGGTGTGGCAACTGCTTCTTGCACAAATCTACTTTTCCATTGCAATGATATGTTTTATGTCTACGGATTATAATCCAGACCCGGTGTCTGATGGTGGGCTGATCCAGGCAGCAACGGGAATCATTCTGTCTTTTGTATTTCTTTATGCTTTGGTTCATACATTACATAAAAATAATTCGCATCGCGGACGCTGGTTCGTATGTACATACGTGATATGCGCATATCTCCTACGCGAGCTAGACTTTCATCGCAGATTTACCGATGATAACGTCACACGACTGACACTGTACACAGAATCCAATCCAATGATACAAAAAATAATTGGTGGCATTATCATGCTTCTTGTTTTTGCATCATTTGCCTACATCCTTTTTATTGGCTACCGATTTTTCCTACAGCAACTAATGGAGAAAACATATTGGATTATCATGATGTGCTTGTGGGCGGTTCTTCTAATCGGAGCCCAAGTTGTCGAACGTGCAGGACGGGAACGTATGTCGACAGTTATTGAGGAGAATATGGAGCTTCTCGCCTCCGGTGTAGCATTACTATGTATACTGTTTCGTCCATCGCAACTTCGCTTTGAAAATACAGAGAACAGCGAAGAATAGTTACAAGAGTCCGCCCTAACAACATTCAATAAAAAAAGCACACAATTAAACTTGTGTGCTTTTTTTGTTAGATTTTATACAAACCCTAAAAAATCAACATTTCTTACATAGAAGGAGTTTTTAGCTTATGTAGACTAAACTCTATTTTTTTGATGGCATTTGGCAAAAGATTGAGATTCTTTTTACCTATTTCTTTCCAATAGTAAATATCTTCTTCTCCCAACTGCCAATACAATTCGGCAATACCCGACTTACCTTTCCAATAAAAAGCCACCAAACCACCTTTTTCACTTTTAATGTGGCACCCAACACTGTGCAGTTCTTTGCGACATAACTCCATTTGACGCCTGATGTGGAGATAGTTATCGGTCTTCTTATCATTCATACCAGAAAGTTGTTGGTGAAGACTGACTAAGTCACTTACGACGCTTTTTACGTATGGTAAAGCGCTTTTTACTTCTTGCAAAGTAAATATTTTGGGAGTCTTTATATTCATAGTTTTGCCGAGTTTTTCTCGCTCCTACTTAAGTCAACCATGGATACCATTGTTCATTATTTTTTTCTTTGCGTATTTGATCTGTCTTATGTAGCTCTAACAAAGCTCCTAAACCTGCCAAAATACAATTCATTTCAGCAGAGTCTTTGTCTTCAGGAGAAATAAAGGTATTTTTCGTGCGATTTGCGTATGCAGCACAAACAGTACCAGCACGCGCTCCTCCGAGGTGAGACATTGTCAGTAAGACGCTTGTCTCCATTTCAAAATTCTTTACCTTCAATTTTCCTAATTCATCTAATAAATGAGGCTTACGCGGTGGAAAACCTGGAACATGACGCCCTTGGCCACCATAGAAACCAGGTGAGCAAGCGGTTAAACCACTATGATGGCGAAAATTTTGTTCTGCACAAGCTTTTTGCAACGCCCAAATAGTGTCAATATGCGCTAGGGCGGGATAGCCTTCCGGAACAAAATAAGTGGATACGTTTTCTAGGCGTACGGAACCTGTTGTGATGATTAAGTCGCCTAACTCAATATCTTCTTGAAGAGTTCCACAACTCCCCACTCTTATAATGACAGGATTATCAACACATTGTAACAGTTCAATAACAGCAATTTCCATATTGCCACATCCAATACCTGTTCCCATAACAGTTACTGGCATATTCTTGTATTTTCCTGTAAAAGAAATATACTCTCTGTTTTGTCGCGTTAGTTCTACTTCATCAAATAATTGCGATACGCGTTTTGCCCGAGCAGGGTCTCCACATAACATTATGTATGGAGCAACTTCTCCTGGAGCTAAATTCACATGATATTGGCGTCCGGTTTCTGTCTTTACAATTTCCGCCGATTGGATTTGCCCTTTTTCGTTTTCCACCTTCTATCTCTTTCTAGTACATATTTGCAACTTGTTAACTTCAAACAAAATAAGCTATGTATTTTAATAACCGCTTGTTGATCCTGAAGTACTATCATCTACAATTTTGACACTTGCAGAAGCCCCTATGCGGCTCGCTCCCATACGAATCATTAACTGGGCTGCTTGTTGATTGCGTACTCCTCCAGAAGCTTTTACTCCCATAGAGTTTCCGACAACACGGCGCATCAGAGCGATGTCAGACGCAGTAGCTCCCCCTTTAGAAAATCCGGTGGAGGTCTTCACAAAATCAGCTCCTGCTTTCTTAGCTAATTCACATGCTTTTATTTTTTGGTTATCATCTAAAAGTGCCGTCTCGAGAATTACTTTCACAATAGTGCCTTGTGATACGGATTTGACAACACTTCTTATATCTTCTTCCACATAGTCATACCCACCAGATTTTAAAGCTCCTACGTGTATCACCATATCAATCTCGTGAGCACCCTCTTTTTCAGCAAGCTGCGCTTCGTAAGCTTTTACCGCGCTTGATGTAGAACCAAGAGGAAAGCCAATAACCGTACACACCTTTACGCTGGAACCACGAAGTAAATCAGCGGCTAAACCTACATAGGAAGGCTGAATACAAACACTTGCGAAATTATATTGAAGCGCCTCATCGCATATTTTTTTAATCTCTTGGGGTGTAGCTTCAGGTTTGAGTAGTGTATGGTCAATGTATTTCGCCAAACTTCTCCCAACATCGGGTATTCCCAACCCAGCTCCTACTCTTGAAGCCCCTACGTTTATTAAATTCTGTACATCATCTGGTCTTTGTGAGGCACAGTGAAATTCCCCAGCACATCCACCACATTTTTCGCCTATGGGGCATTTGGTGTTTAGAGACTGAACAACTTCTTCGGTAATAACTTTAATTAACTCTTGCGTATCCAATTGAGAGACATCCTAACTAATACTATGACCGGGAAACAACTGGCCATGGACTTTGTAAAATAGTTTCATCAACATCAATATCGTCAACAACACCAACGATAAAAGATTGCAATGGAATTTTTTTATTATTAAAAGCGATTCGCGCCGAACCACCTTCTTTTACAACAAGAACAATGTCACCTTCACCAGCATCAACACGATCAAATGCAACCAAACTACTACCTTTTGGATTTCTATTTAAATCGATTGGTTGAACAAGTAACAAACGATTGTTTTCCAATTCTTTGTTTTTATGAGTGGCAACAACATTGCCCATAACTTTACATAAAATCACGATGTAGTATCCTTGACATAAGTACTTTCTACAATTCCCACAACAGCCGCGTCGATGGGAACCATATCGCGATGATAGGGGATGACAGCTTCATATGCTGTGATGTATAGTACAGTTTCTCCCGGTCCGGCCCCCACTGTATCCACAACCGTAATTGGTTGCCCAAGGTGTTGTCTGGTCACTCCACAAATAGGTTGCATAATTTGCATTTTAGCATCTTCCAGGCCAGGGTATTTTTGAGTTCCCCATATTGTTCCTATGATAATTCCCATTTGTGGCATGTTTAACCTCTCAAATATTTTCTTTCTGTCGCCATTATTTTATCTACGCGACGTTGATGACGTCCACCGGCAAAAGGTGTATCCAGCCAAGTCTTGACCATTTCAATCGCCAGACCTTCTCCAATCACTCGGGCTCCGAGGCTCAATACATTGGCGTTGTTGTGTTCTTTTGAGTTTTTCACTTCAAACAAGTTATGACAATGCGCCGCTCTGACACCCGGTACTTTGTTTGCCGTCATAGCGCTACCAATTCCCGCCCCATCAATGACAATACCAAAAATGCAATTTTTTTGGGACACCATTTCGGCGACTGCGTGCGCAAAGTCTGGATAATCTACCGAGTCAGTGGAGTGCGTTCCCATGTCGCACACATCGTAACCCCATTTGTGTAGTTCACTAATCAATACTTTTTTTAGGGGAAATCCACCATGATCGCAACCAATAGCAATACTTCGAGGATTCTGAGGAACAGAGGAAACACTTTGGTTTCCACTTACTACGCGAAATTCAATGTTGTGCGTTTCTGCTAAGTCACGTGCAAGCGTCGTAATTACGGCATTACTTGTTATGGAAATATACTTCGCCGATTTATCTAGAGAACGAACATGCTCTTCGTTAACAAAGTCCAAAGGCTTTGTTGTACTGCTGTTCTCTCCCATGCGAGCTAGAAGTTTTTCTTTAACTAACTGCTCTATTTTTACACGATCTACCATAGTTTATTATGTCTCCGCCACACGATTTATTCTTTCAGAGACATCCTGTTCACGACCTTGGTACTCTCTCATTAGATTTTCAATTGTATCATAGTTAAGGTTTTCAACTATCGCCATAATGACTGCGTCAACAGGTTTGTTATGTGTTTCCTGTGTTTGACGTGCAGAACTCCCCTGGGCAACAAGTACAAGCTCTCCTACTCCTGCCGATACCGTATCAACGGCAATTACGAAATTGGATAGTGGCTTTAATTCCAGGTCCACCGCGCGAACAATTAGTAAGCGTAAACCTTCTAACTTTTCATCTTTTTGGGTTGCCCATACTGTACCGATAACTCTTCCTAAGAGCATATTATTTATACCTTTTTTGAAATAAAAATATCATTAAAATTCCTAAGGGGATTTATAGTAGACCCCAAAAAATGCTAACATTTTTTACCATTTATTGCAAGACTTTTATCAGCGAATAACAGCATCTGAAAAAGTATTTCACAAAAAAAAAATTTTGTGTATAATTTATAGCATGTAAAAATTTAAATTTAGAAAATTTTACTCCGATACGTCGGAAACCCGATGGAGGTCAATAGATGTTTCGTAATACATGCATCGTATTAATTGCTCTTCTTGTTGTTTGTGCTTCTGTAAACGCAGAAGAAACAAAGTACTCTTTAGTAGAAATCAAGATGGATACTAACAATGCTCAAAGCATTCATCAATTGGGTTTAGCTATAGATTGCTGTGGACGTACAGAAACACGCGATGGTGAAGTCACCTTCCAAGTTCCTGTGTCTCAAGAAGAACTAAAAATGCTCAAACAACAACGCTCTTCTTTCAAAGTAATCGTTGAAGATATGAGCAAGCACTACCAAGAAAAATTCAAGTCGTTAACTCGCGAAGACATTGCAGCATCTCAGCCACGCAACACCAAGTGGAAGTTAGGTTCAATGGCTGGTGCATACACCCCTCAAGAATACCTAGATACACTTGATTTCATCTATAATGAATTCAAGAGCACAGGTCTTGTTGCACAAAAAAAATCTATTGGTAAGACCCACCAAGGTCGCGACATTTACATGATCAAAATTTCTGATAATGTCAACCAAGATGAAGGCGAACCAGCAGTTCTTATCACAGGCGCTCACCACGCTCGTGAATCTGCAAGCCCAATGTCTGTAACACGTTTTATGTTCTACCTACTTGAGAACTACAAAACAAGTACTCGCGTACAAAACGTCGTTAACAATCGCGAAATGTACTTTATTCCTATCATCAACTTCGATAGTTACGTAGCAAATCACCGTAGTTATCCAAACGGTGGTGGTATGATTCGCAAAAACCAAAATGGCGTTGACCTAAACCGTAACTATGGCCCAATGAAATACTGGAACTACCCAAATAGTGGTTCAAGTACATCTCCTTGGAGCCAAACTTACAGAGGTTCTGCACCTTTTTCTGAAAAAGAAACACAAGTAGTACGTGACTTCGTTCTTAGCAAGAAGAATATCCGCACTTGCTTGAACTATCACACCTACAGCAACCTTCTTATCTACCCTCTTGGTATTCGCGATCAAATAGCACACAATTACTATCGTGGTATGGCGTCGAGAATGACCAAAAAGAACGGTTATCGTATCGGTACAGCAGAATATCTACTATACGCTGTTCGCGGTGTATCTGATGACTGGTTTCACGATGTAGGTGTATTTGCGATGACACCTGAAGTTGGTACTAGCGCAGATGGTTTCTGGCCTGGTCCAAGCCGTATGGTTAAACTAGTAGAAGAAAACATCGAAATGTGCTTACAAATTGCTGAAGAATCAGGTAAAGTACCTCCTCTAAGAGAAGAGTAATCTTTATCTCTCTATCAATTTGAAGTCTACAAAGCATTGGTTGTAAAAAACCAATGCTTTTTTATTTGATTGACAACAAAACAGCGATTCATATAATATCGATTCTTTAAGCAATAATAAATTCATACTCTTTTACAAAGGATTTACAAAGGTGTTTCGCATTTTAGCCATTACAAAAAATACCCTTTCCGAAGCGGTGCGACAGCCTATATATCTTATTATCTTACTTTGTGGCATTTTCGCCATACTCGCCTCCCCTTACTATACACTATTTGCACTACTCGAAAATGATAAGTTATTAAAAGATATGGGAATGGCCACCTTAATGGTAATAGGAGTTCTAGTCGCCGCATTTACCGCTTCAAGTGTTATACACCGCGAAATAGAAAATAACACTTTAATGACCGTGATTTCAAAACCTATTTCGCGTCCGGAGTTTCTCGTGGGTAAATTCTTAGGAGTACTGCTTTGTGTATTTATAATGGAGTACCTCTTGGGTTCGATGCTTTTAAACGTCACGCGTACGAAGATTACAGAGGCAGCTTACTCACTGACAGACTATCCCGTTCTAGTAGGATATGCATTCGCCACACTATTTTCCATGCTCCTAGCGGCCTATGGCAATTTTTTCTACAACAAACCATTCACCTCGTCTGTCGTAAATAATTTAATCGTGTCATTTACGATGGTATTCATAGCGCTCTGCCTTATCAACAATCGTTGGCAAATGCAACCGTTTGCCAAAGGTTTAGATGTACAGCTCTTAATAGCTATTCTACTTGTCATTATGGCCACTGCTTTAATTTGTGCTGTTGCTGTTGCCGCTTCAACAAGACTTTCTACTGGCTTTACTTTCGCCACTTGCATCTCTTTTTTCTTGATAGGTTTATTCTCCGACTATATCTTTGGTCAGCACATGGCGACATCACAAATCAGCAAAATCTTATACAATATTATTCCCAATTTACAAATGTACTGGGTAATTGATATTATTCTCGATGAGAAAACGATACCGATTAGTTATGTCTACCAAATACTTGGTTACACTGTATTGTTTCTGATGGCCATACTAAGCCTAGCTATGGTTCTATTTGAAAATCGCGAAACCAACTAATTCGTCCGCAAAATAGAACAGGAAAAACTCATGAATGAAATTAATGCTATCGCGCACAAAGTATTGCAGGAAGCAATGCGTTTAAAAACTCCTCTTCTTTCGTTTGTAGCAGTGGTTGCTTTATTGATCTATTTTCCATTCTCTTTGCGCGGAGACGGAACAGCATTAGGGCAAAGTAAGCTAATTTTGTTGTATAGCACCATGCTACTATTTACACTACTTTCCATCCAAACAGTGTATCTAGGGATATTGTCTTTCACACAAGAAATAAAACACAAGCAATTTTTTCTAGTAGATGCCAAACCAGTTGCACGATGGAAATTCCTCTTGGGAAAGTTATGGGGTTTGGCAGTCCTCAACTTCATCCTTCTTCTTATTCTTGGAACGATTATTTACGTGTCAATATATCTGTTCGGATATATGAACACAAGTGACAAACAACAAAGGCAATTTGAAAACCAATTCTTTACCGCATCCGACTATATTAAGCCATATTTTCCAGAAGAGGCTTTTGAAAAAGATGTTGACAATCGCTATCGGCGCCTAGCTGCGGAAAACAATTTACAAGAAGGTCTTGGAGAACAACAAATAAAAGAACAAATTCGCGGCAGGCTTCGTCAATCTTTACAACATGTTCCTCCTGGGCAAGGAAAAATCTTTATATTTACGGATTTTCCCGATTGGTTACGCAAAAGCAAACAACAAATACGCATTCGTTATAAAATATACAGCCCGAATTCCATGTATGGTTTTCGTATCAAAACCAATTGGATTATTGGTAGTTATACAAAATACTCTTTTTCTAGTGAAACGAAGGTGGGAGAATTTGCAGAAATAAGCGCTCCCTCAGATGCGATTGATCCCCAGGGCAATTTACAAATATCATACGTCAATAAACACCAACAAGCTGGTAGTGTGTTTTTTCCGATTGAAGATGGTATTGAAGCATTGTATCCACAGAGTATTTTTCTTGTGAACTACGCCAAATTCTTGTTGTTGATGTTTTTTGTTTTAAACTTTTTAGCAGCTCTATCTTTGTTTTTCGCCACATTTCTATCTTTCCCTGTTGCCACGTTAAGTACCTTCTTCGTCTTTATACTGGGGATACTGATGGATTTCTTGCGACAATTGTCGGTAAGAGGCGCAAACTTAATCGCAGAAGAACGAGACAGCTTTCTGAGTTTTCTCTACCAAAAATACTATAACTTGCTAGACATTCTCGTCCCTAACTTCTCTGACTTTTTGGCTTTTGATCACATCACCACAGGTAGGTATATCGATTGGATCATTATGTCCCAAGGATTTGTTTTTCTCATTCTGATAGATTGTGGGCTGTTGTTCGCTTTTGGTTCTTATATTTTCTTTAGGCGTGAAGTGGCAAAACCACTATTGTAATTCTGCGACGACAAAAAAAAATTGTAGGACATTTCTGTCCTACAATTTTCAATACTATATCACTCTTTGGCTAAAAGATTACGAAAATAACTTCGCTAAGTACTCTTTAACCACAGGGTTCAATGCAGCGATAAGTGGGATAAAAACCAAACTTACTGTACACATCAATTTAATCAAAATGTTCATTGATGGCCCAGATGTGTCTTTAAATGGGTCACCAACGGTGTCCCCTACAACAGCCGCTTTGTGAGGCTCACTGTTTTTTCCACCTAAAGCTCCACCTTCGATGTACTTTTTGGCATTGTCCCATGCACCACCGGCGTTTGCCATGAATATAGCAAGTAAAACACCTGAAAGTAATGCACCTGACAACATCCCGCCAAGAGCTTCAAAACCAAGTAAAGATCCGACAGCTAGAGGAAATAACACAGCAAGAAGCCCAGGTGCTACCATTTCAACAAGTGCACCATTTGTGGCAATTTTTACGCAACTTGCGTAATCCGCTTCGTTTTTACCTTCCAAAATACCATCGATCTCTTTGAACTGTCTGCGCACTTCGTTTACCATAGTATTTGCAGAACGTCCAACCGCCTTCATTGTCATCGCACCAAACAGGTAAGTGATCGCGCCACCGAGAAGTAGACCAATCATTACTGTTGGGTTTAAAATATCCAATGTAAAACTTCCAACTCCTTGACCACTTAGGCCTTCCACTTCTTTTGCGTAAGTAGAAAAAAGAGCCAGAGCTGTAAGAGCTGCAGAACCAATCGCGAAACCTTTACCGATAGCTGCTGTGGTATTTCCAGCGGCATCAAGTTTGTCTGTACGTTGACGAACTTCAGGTTCACATTCACTCATCTCTGCGATTCCACCAGCGTTGTCAGCAACAGGTCCGTAAGCATCTACACCAAGAGAAATACCTAGAGTAGCTAGCATACCTACCGCACTGATAGCGATTCCGTAAAGTCCGGCGAAGTGGTAAGCGATAAATGTGGCGATGGCAACACAAAAGATAGGAAGAGCGGTAGATTGTAAACCAACAGAAAGACCAGCAATGATGTTGGTTGCAGATCCAGTCTTTGACTGTTCCGCGATCCATTTTGCGTGTTTCTTTTGTTCGGAAGTGTAATGCTCTGTTAGTAAACCAATGATTACACCCAAAAACGATCCACCAACAATCGCAATAAATACTCCCCATTCGTGCTTACCTTCTACACGAACACCGGTGTAGTTGATGAGGAAAGCGGCAGCACCTGCTAGTAGAATACTTGCGATAAGTAAACCTTTAGACAATGCCCAGTTTAATTTAGATTCATCGTTGGTACGTACGAAAAAAGTACCTGCGATAGAACATAAAATACCTACTGCAGCGATGACAAGAGGTAACAATGCTGCTGCTGCTTGCATTTCACCGGAAAAAGTTGTCGCTGCCAGAGCAATAGTTGCCACAATAGAGCCAACATAACTTTCGTATAAGTCCGCCCCCATTCCCGCAACATCCCCTACGTTGTCCCCTACGTTATCCGCAATTGTAGCTGGGTTACGCGGGTCATCTTCAGGTATTCCCTGCTCTACTTTACCAACTAAGTCTGCTCCAACGTCCGCGGCTTTGGTAAAAATACCACCACCAACCCTAGCAAACAAAGCGATTGCAGAGGCTCCGAATGAAAATCCAAAAACAGGCTTGGGGTCACCAAATACATAGTACAGACTCGCAACACCCAATAGACCCAATCCTACTACAGTCAATCCCATTACGGTACCAGAAGAGAAGGATACTCTTAAAGCAGAAGATAAACTTTCTTTCGCAGCCTCTGTTGTTCTAACAGCACTACGAGTAGCGATCCACATGCCGATCCATCCAGCAAGAGCTGACGTAAAAGCACCAATAACAAATGATAGTGCTGTTCCACCAGTACCTAACTCTTTGCTAAACATTACATTTTGTTTATCAATAAAAATAAAAATGGCCGCTGTTACTAAAATGGAAAATACAGTTAGAATTGTGTATTCTGTTTTCAAAAACGCCTTAGCTCCTTGTTGGATAGCTTCGGCAATTTTTTGCATTTTTTCTGTACCCGGAGATTGCTTTAAAATATTTAAAGTTAAAAATACAGCAACTCCTAAGGCCGCAACAGGGGAAACAAAAATTAGAATATCTAGAATATTCATATATTAAAACTTTCTTGTACTAAAACTTTTATAAAAGTTGTTGAAAAACGTCTATATAACTCGAAATGTACAGAAAAATAGTTACACATAGTGTAAAAACTTTACTTTTTTGTACATCCTATAGAGGATTATGATTCCACTTAATCATTACGATGTTGAATTATCCTAATTACTATTTTTTTATCAAGAAAATTTTAAATTTTCCTAAGGCATCTCTCGTAAAAACTTTTTAACCTCTTCTGACTTTAAAAGTTCTTGAAGGCGCTTTTGATATAAGAATATAAGAATTTTGCGCGGCGTATGTGTAGGAGCCTTAAGAGTTCGAATGCCATTTATATTTTTTTTCCAAATTTTTTTGGCATTTTTCAATTTACTCACCACTTGGACAAAATTCTTACCATCCTTGCTATCGCGAAACTCGCTAATTGCTTTGTTGTTATAAACCACGGGGATCAGAATATTTAAGGCTTTTCGTTGTACATCGTATTCTCCAGGATAAAAATCCCCCATGAGACCGTGCAACTTCCATCTACTTTCCATGTCCATGATACGGTAACGTCCACCTAATAAATCGGCGGTTTCGGCTATGTGGTATTTTTCTTCTACAGAAACAAACGTTGGCAAAATTAACGAACTTTTTACCTGCTCGGGAAAGTTTGTCATGAGAAAACTGCTAAAGTAGACAATCCCCAAATACAGATAGCAAAGAACAAAACCTTTGATGATGCCTGTCGCAACTCCGAGGCGAAAAGAAATATCGCGTAACCACACCTTGCTATGAAACTTACGCATCACCGCAAAAAGTAATTTCTTGCTTAGGTACAAAAATCCCAAAGCAAATATCACAAACCACACAATATATGCATAATGAAGACCTGAGAAGAAAAAACCAAAATTAGTGGTATGGGCAACCCATACCGCCAATACCCACGCCACAAGTATTGCGGAAATTCCAAATATCAAGTTAAGAACTTCGCGTAAGCCACCCTGAAGATAACCAGCAACGGTGGCAAAAACGAGAAGAATACCAATAGGTGCGTCAAACCACGACAATAATCCCATTGCCGCAGCCCAACAACACAAAAACGCAAATATATTTATTGCTAAATAAATAGCAGTGGTATCTTTTTTCGCCATCTATTTTCCTTCACTAAAATCTTTGCTTTTTTAAAAAATGATGATAACTCTGGGCAAATCGATGCGCTTCATCGCGTACATGGCACAATAAATGATGAGCCAAAGAGTTCTTTGGTAATGGCAACGGTTTTTTTGCTCCAGGAAGAAAGATTTCTTCGTTTTTCTTCGCCAGAGAAATCACCATGGGCAACGGAACATCTAATTTCTGCATTTTATCAATAATTGCAGATAGTTGTCCTTTGCCGCCATCAACTAAAAATACATCGGGAGCATCGCGTTTTTTGTCTTGTCCCGTAAAACGCCTTGTAAATACTTCTTGTAACATACGATAGTCATTGCAATGGGCATCCACCTTGATACGGTAACGTCTGTATCCTTCCTTGTAGGGAAATCCACCGACAAAAGTCACTAGGCTTCCTACAGCTTCTTTGCCTCCATGATGAGCGATATCAATTCCTTCAATAACATTGGGTAAAGTATCTAACTCAAGAACCTCTTGCAACATTTTTAGTGCGGAAACGGGATTTACATCAAAATGTTCCCCAGGAAGATAATCCCCCTGGGTACCCTTCTTATCCAAACTTTTTATCGCAGCTATCTGATCGCGTATTTTTGCAGCGGTTTCATAGTCCCACTGACGAGAAGCCTCATCCATGTCCTTGTGCAGATTTTTTAACAACCGTTTGCTTTTTCCTTGGAGAAAACGCGAAAACCCCTGCATGTCTTTTTTGTAAGATGCACTGGTAATACGTCCCACACAAGGAGCAGAACAATACTTAATTGCTGCAAGCAAACATGGACGATAGTATTTGTTTTTAGGGTCCCCTTCTTTGATATCCAAATCACATGTCCGAAATTTAAATATCTTTTGCAACAGTTTAAAACTCACTTTTAAACCGTAACCATCAATAAATGGTCCAAATAATTTATATTGCTTCGCCGATAATTCATGTTCTCGGCCGATCACAACTTTCGGGAAATCTTCTCGTTTGGAAATACCAATAAAGGGATACGATTTACTGTCTTTTTGTCGTGTATTGTACTTAGGTTGTAAATCCTTGATGAGTTTTGATTCAAGAATGAGGGCATCGACTTCCGAATCTGTTTCCAAGACTTCGATGTCACAAACTTTTTTCACCATAAGAGCTATTTTTGGTGCATGTTCTGCGGATTTTTGAAAATAACTGGAGACGCGATTTCTCAAACATTTCGCTTTGCCGATGTAGAGAATCTTTGCTTCTTCGTCTTTCATTAAATATACGCCAGGGGTTTGTGGCAACTCCCTGGCAATTTCTAACATATCCATACCGTTACTCGATTACATAACGCCAATTATATTTATCTTCTGCGATACCGTGTTGGATATCCAATAGCTTTTGGTATATTTTTTTACTAATCGGTCCAGGTTCGTTGTTATTCATCACAATTTCTTTATCTTGATAACTAATAGAACCAATAGGCGTAATCACCGCTGCTGTTCCACTCGCAAACGCCTCATCACAATCAAAAATATCGTCGACGGAAATACTACCTTCATGCACATCCATCGCAAACTCGTTTTTGGCCAAATGCAAAATAGAATTTCGTGTAACTCCAGGTAAAATACAACCATCTAATGCCGGAGTGTAAAGTTTATTGCCCTTTATACAAAAAAAGTTTGCCGCCCCTACCTCTTCAATATGTTTATTGTCTTTTGCATCTAGGTAAAGGATTTCTTGAAAACCTTCGCTTTTTGCCATTTTAGCAGGCATCATACCAATACAATAATTCCCGATTGCTTTTACTCCACCTGTCCCACCTGATGCTGCGCGGTGGTAGTTTTCGGTAATTTTCAACTTAATGCTTTCAAATCCAGAGCGAAAGTATGGTCCCACAGGACAAGCATAGGTAACAAATGTGTATGATGGTGCAGGTGCTACCCCTAATACAGGTCCTGTTCCCCAGACAACAGGGCGTAAGTATAGGGCCCCTTGAGCAACGGAATCCTCTTGGTAAGGAGGTATGAACTCTTTGTTTGCCTTGGTAACTTCGGTGACTGCTTCCATAAATAAATCTTGTGGTAAAGGTGGTATACATAACCGCTTACAACCATTGTGTATTCTATCTGCATTTTTTTGGGGGCGAAACAAATATACATGTCCATCGCGGCCGCTATAGGCTTTTAGACCTTCAAAAAGTCCTTGTCCGTAATTTAAAACTCCAGCAGCAGGAGAAATTTCTATATTGCCAAATGGTACACATCCTGTTGTTTTCCATTCGCCATCAGAACAAGTCGCAACAAACATATATTTTGTAGGGAAAAACTTAAATCCTAGTTTTTTCCATTCGATGTGTTTATTTATTTCATTCATTTTATTTCCCCTTTCCCCAGGAAATCAGGAACATATCCCTGTTTTAAGAGATGAAACGGTCTTTGTATTGTTTTGTGTTTAATCTCGGTTGTTACCAAAAAGTATTTCGTGAACATTGCAACACCTTATTAATATGTTAAAATGTGCTATACAATGAGGTCTCAAGTCATAGATCATAACCTTTACCAATTGCGATGTCACAGCCACAAATTAGTTGTGAGTGACACGCCAAGACTCTTTTGTCATTATCAAAGAACAAATAGCATCTCTGTGGGATAAAATATCATGGTATGTTTTCGAATTTTTAAATATTATATCATAAATTTGTTATTTGTGTTTGTGTGTTTTTGTATTTCTTGTAGCAATAGACCGCAAACACAAGTGATGAAACTCACCGTGCGCCATTTTGTTCCACAAGTCACGTTACCCAAAGAAATAAAGAATTTTCATTTACAAATACAAAACAAAAGTAAACTTCCTACGCAAAAAGTCACCAGCGACGTCATTGCTTCCGTGCGAAAAAACTTGCCCCAGTTACAAAATGTAGAAGAAGACGAAGCACAACTGCTCATTACCCTTTACGTAGAACCGGCCAAAAAAAATGTTATCCAAAAAACGCGCACAAAATTAAAATTTCGCAATGGTTTTGCCAGTATGCCCATCGAAGAGAAATTTACCTACGATGCTTTTGTCGAAACGTACCCGGTGAGATTCACTTTCGAAGATCGCGAGATCAATTATATTTTTTACCAAAAACAGTTATCTATACCACAGAGTAACATTTCGCAATTACGTCATTTTCTCGATCCTAAAAAGCACACATCGCAAATGAAGTGGATGCTCAATGACTTAGATGCGCAAGCGAAACAAGCAACAAAAAAAAGTGAATTTAAAAAAGCAATATCCATATTAAGTGAACTCATCAATGATGTTCAACGCATCATCGACAAAAAAAAACAAATTTCATTGCAACGCATGCATGTTCTTGGTACTTTATATCATAATAGATCAATTATCTTAAAAGTCTTAAAACAAAACGACGCCGTGGCTAGAGACAAGCAAAAAGCAAAAACCATTTTTTCTTTTATAGGTAATTATTATGACAGGAAATGATCCAAAAGACAGAAGATCAGTATCCAGAATAGATTCGATCAATTTTGTGTCGTATCAATATATGGATGAAGAGCAAAATGCTAAAGTAGAAGGATTAGGCAGAACTTTAGATATCTCACTTAAAGGGATTAAGTTAGAAGTACCAAATGATAAAATTCCAAAAGATGAACTTTATCTGTACATTGCCTTGGAAGAAGCCGTTATTGAAGTACCTGCAGCCATTGCACATATCGCTGCGAGTAAAGAAGGTTTTTCGGAGGTAGGCATTCGTTTTGAAAATATATCACGCGGTAACGAATTAGTCTTGGAAAAATTCTTACGTGAAACAACTTCCCTAGATTAGGGTGAATCCCCCCTAATAAAAGCAATACCAATGTATTGCTTTTGCATTTTTAGCTCTGCGCTATTTCCCAACCCAAAATAGCTTTCTTTCGGACCTTACCCCAACGGTAATTATTAAAATAACCCATTTTACGGATAACACGATGGCAAGGGACTAAGAAAGCTATTGGATTTTTTGCAATCGCGCTTGCCACAGCTCTCACAGATTTTTCGTTCCCCAAATAACGGGCTATATCAGAATAACAAACCACTGTTCCCTGGGGGATTTGCAGTAGCGCTTCCCAAACTTTAATCTGAAATTTAGTCCCGCATAATAAAAGATGTGTAGAATTTTTATTATAAAAAATTTTCTGTACAACACACGCGACTCGCTTGTTATCTTCCACAAGATTTGCGGACTTCCATTTGCGACAAAGATATGTATAAAACTCCTCAAACGCAAAATGCATCTCGCATATTCCGCGATCTGTCATTGCCACAGAGCACTCCCCAAAAATTGTAGGATAAACGCCATAATAAATGGTAACATTTTTTCCAAAAGACTTGTATTCCCCAGGTGTAACCCCTTCATATGTCACAAATAAATCGTGAAGTCTGCTAGATCCTGATAATCCTGTATCGTAAGCCGTAGACAAAATACTACGCGACTCTTCTAATAATTTTTTTGCATGTTCTTTGGATATAAATTGCATAAACCTTTTGGGGGTTACCCCTGCCCAACGACGAAATAGGCGTTGAAAATGATATTCACTTAGATGAACGTGTTTCGCCACCTCCCCCAAATTTGGCTGCGAGCGAAAATTATCTTCGATAAATAGCAACGCTTTTTCAATAACCTGATAATCTGTTTTTTTCTCCATGAGATTTTAACTCCTCAAACATTTTATGTTGTTAGACGTATTCTAATTTATGTTAAAGTATAAAATCGACCCGATTCTTGCGGTTTTTCCAAGATGAAAAAAATAATTTTGATTTAAGGATGTAAATTTTATGAGAAATGCTTTTTTGTTATTTCTGATCTTCACAACGATGATCACAGCGGAGGATTTAAACTCTTCACAAAAAAGTCAATTAAAAACAGCCAATGGCTATCTTGAAAAAGCAGAAAAAGCAACACACGTATCAATTATGAAAAATTACGTGCGCTATGCAAAAAGTATCGTAGAGTCACTTGTAAATAGCAAGCCAGACAACGAACAGGTAAAAAATCTGCAACAACGTTTCCAAAATATACAGCAAAAAATTACTGTCGCCGATGTTGAAAGCAAGTTAAAATTTTCACTACGCGGTGTACAAAGTAGAATAAGCAAGTATAAAAGCCCAACACAAGTTCCCGATTGGCAAAAAAGTTATTTGACTTCTTCATTACAAACAATTCAACAACAAGTGCAAACGCTCAAAGACGCCAACGGCAATGCTTCTTTGATACAAGAAGGTGAAAAAGCCATTTCCAGCATAAAATATCTTCTTGGCCAGCAGCAACCTCAGCAACAAAAACAACCACAACAGCAGCAACCAATTAAAGTAACCGCAGCGCAAAAATACAATATTCAAAAAGCCGCTTATTACTTAAACCGCGCAGGTAGATCTACAAATGTATCCGCGCGCAAGCAGCAACTAAAAAATGCCTTGGGATATTTACAGCAGTTACAACAACAAATCCCTCAAGAACAAAATGTCAAAAAATTAACCGAATTTTATGATAAGCTCTTGGCAACGGTTACTCCAAAGCAAAACACCGCACAGAACAATACACAAAACCAAAATCAAAATAATAGCCAGAATACTCCTAAAGGTTTAAATCCTCAACAAAAAAGTGATCTACGCCAGGCCAATTACTACATTGATCGTGCGCGAAGTTTCTCAAGCCCCGCATCGCGAAAACGTCAACTCGCATACGCCGACGGGTTCATAAAAAGACTACAGAGTGTTCGTGAAAACGCCGAAGTACAAGAAATGCTTAATAAATACAACGAATTGGCCAAGGCCAACACCACACCACCACAAAATACAGTACAAAACAATACACAAAATCAGAATCAAAACAATAATCCCAATACTCCAAAAGAACTAAACCCTCAGCAGAAAAACGATTTACGCCAGGCATACTACTATATCAACCGCGCACGAGGCTACTCAGACGTGGCTTCACGAAAAAGTCAACTTCGTTATGTTGACGGCTTTATCAAGAGATTACAAAGTGTTCGCGACAACGTAGAGGTCAAAAAAATGCTTGCCGCATATAACGAACTGGCAAATGCAGCACCACAAAATACAAACACGCAAACCACACAGCAAAATCAACAAACGCAACAACCAAGTGCAGCAGAAAAAAATGCTGTTTCGCGTCTGCGCAGTACATTTAGTTTTGCCAAAAGACATATCAACCAAGGTTTGCAAATCCAAAAGGAAATTCAAAGCGGACAAAAAGTGTCTTCTCAGCGTTTTTCGTATCTTCTACAACAACTTGAGCAAAAAATGAAAGAAGCCACACCTCATATCGAAGTGTTGAGCAAAAATGCGAAAAATTACCCAGAGCAAATCGCAAAATTTACACAACTTGTTGATGTGACAGAATTTTTACAAAAAAGTCTCAAAGAAATAAAGGCCAAAGAATTAAACAGAAGTGTAGAAAATTCGTTGGCGTGGTCTAGAGGTTACATGAAAGAAGTAGAAACGACACTAAAGAACTACGCTACGCAAATTACCTCTAGCCGTAGTCCCGAAGACACCTTGCGTTCCATTATGCGACAAATTGATTTTCGTCTAAATAAAATTGCGGAAACCTTACAACAAGAAAAGCGTTCTTACGCCGACCATCCCATATTTCAAAAAGCTGAACAGCGCTACGTTTCTTTGGTGCAACAGTATAAAAAAACCATTCCCGAGATGAAAGTTGTTGTGATTATTCAGCAGTCACTTCTTTTGGGTAAAAGTGCCGATGAGTCGCGAGAATCGGCAAAACAATTCTCCCATTTTAGCGAAAACACTTCATTCAAAGATGCTTTAAAAAAATATCAACAAGCTATCGATATCATTCAACCTTTCGCAGAAGCTCCCTACTTTAAAAAGCTCATTGCACAGCACCAAAGTAGTGCGCAAAAAACACGAAAGCTCGCCGTGGAAAAATCAATACAAGCGGCATTACAAGCCACAGAAAAAGACTACTTGAATTGGATTTTACCCAATGTAAAGTGGGCCGAAGAATACGCTGGTAATTCTCCGGAATTAAAGAAGTATGTAGAAGAACAGCAAATTAAAGTCGTAGAAAAAGCTTGCCAGGCAGCGTTCAAGGACACCAAGTCGATGGACAAAAACTTCTCTTATTGGAATTCCAAAAAATGGGAGCACATCGTCGCACTTGCAAAACGTAATGAAAAAAATCGCGCCGCGGTTGTGAAATACAGTAGTCCCTTAGGCAAACAAAAATTAGAAATGCTCTTTAGTGTGTTGCAAGCAAAAGAAATGGACCCAGAAGAGCAACAAAAGACCGCACAAAACACTTACGAAGCGGTAAAAAGTTTTGCCGAAATGGACAACAACTTTGCTGCGGAATTCAAGCAAAAACAAGCTCAAATCGACGCTCTAATACAACAAAACATCCAAGCGATTGAGCAAAAAAAATTAGAGGCGGAAAAACAAGCGCGTATTGCCAAAGAAAATTTTGAAAATAGCCTAAGTGGTGAACAAAGCGTTGTGTACAAAGAATGGAAAGAAGAGTATCCCACAGAGCGAGAAGAAAAACCCAAGTACACACGTTGGCTATATGTTAAGAAAAAAAGTAAATACGTAAATGAACACCATACTTATTTATTTGATGCCGCAGGAAAATTGACCAAAAAGTTGGTCGAAGAACGTGGCGGAGGAGAAGTTCACGACTGGCTTTTCCACAAGTTTCACAATTCAACGACATATACTTCCATTGCCTCTGTATATAGCAGCGGCAAGGTCTATGGTTATCACAAAGGTTCATGGACGCAAATCGCTGAATTTAAAGACAACGGAAAAGTCTACGGCTACCGCGATGATTCCTGGATGCACATCGGTGAATTTCGTGAAGACGGACGCATATGGGGTTACAGGGGTTCCTCATGGTCACATGTCGCTACCATAGAAGAGAAAGCCGTGAGAGGCTATCATGGTAGCAGTTCATGGGGAGTTATTGCCGAATTTAGAGACAACGGTAAGGTTTATGGTTACAATCTAAAAGGCGATTGGGGTCAAATCAGCATGAAAATTGCTTCTCGAAAGTATGCGATCGCAACAATTGTATTTATTATTAATCGTCGTAACCCTTATATGTATAAGTAACTCTCAAACCAAATCCCCAGGAAACAGTTGTCAGGGGTAGGTTTTTTGTAATTCTTTTAAAATAAAGCTTTTACATTCAAGTGTTGCACCGAATTTTCGTGACCTTGACCGTAATCCGTAGTCGTGATCGTTACCGTAGTTGTAACCGATTTTTTCGGTCAAGGTCACGGTCACGGCGACGATTACGGCTACGGTGACGGTCACGATTACGATTTTCATAATTCACATCAACGTAAATCTTTTTTTTTAAAGCTGGTTTCCCGCTTACGCGCATGGCTGTCAGGCTCGATTTCATCTGTAATTGTCAGTAACTTATAAAAACCTACTGACACATTCAATATTAAAAGGACTTTTATGTTACATTTATTACAAAAGTATATTAGCTACTACTGCATTTTCATTGGGCTATATGGATTTGCAATAACCTGTTGCTGCGTTTTAGGAGCAAAAGACTACTCGCTATACCTACAAATGTTTACGAATGCAATGAATAATGGTTTTCAATTTGTGGCTGTTTTGACTTTTGGAATAGTTTTCAAAGAAAAACTAATGGAAAAAAACCCAAAAGTAGATAAGGTGGATACCAAAGGGGAAGATAGCTCCGCGAGTTAAATTCTAAGTCTATCGAAATTTCCATTATTACAGTGTCGTGAATTTACAAAAATTCATGACACTGCAACTTCACTCCATTAACTCTTTTTTGTATTGTCAACAAGCGGGTTTATTTTGGAATTTCGGCCTAGTGGATTTTTATTCAGTCCACGCGTATAATAAGATTTACTGTAGTAGAGTCCATAGTAATTGTAGTAACTTAGTTGTGAAGAATATGACCCCTTCACATCGTTTAGAATCAAACCACTCAATTCAATGTCCAAAGTCTGCATGCGATGTATCAATTGCTTTACCATGCGCTTAGGTGTTCGATGCACGGTAATCGCGAACAGTAGGCCTCCTAATTTTTTTCCTAAAAGAAGAGCATCTGTTGTGATCCCAATAGGAGGTGCATCAATCAAAATGTAGTCATACTCATGTTCCAGCTCACGGATCAACTCTTTTATGTGACTATTATGGATTGTTTCGTAAGGATCTGCCGGTATCTTTCCTGAGGTAATACACGATAGGTTTTCATTGATTTTGTGTACGACCTCTTCCGAGCTAACATCTCTCCTTAGAAGCTCGGTAAAACCCTCTCCCTGTGGAAGTTCAAAAAGCCTTCGTAAACGCGGCCTACGCAAATCACCATCTATCAACAATACTTTGTGCCCGGCTTTTGCCATCATCAGTGCCAAATTGCAAAAAATAGTTGTTTTTCCGTCTTGGGCTAATGCGCTTGTAATCACAAAGGTCTTGTTTTTGGTTTGCTCTTCGGCAAAGAAAATAGAAGTACTAATGGCACGGAAAGCTTCTGCAACATTGGTATTTTCTTTCTCTTCGACAACATGTGTTGTCTTTCCCATGAAAATTTTTGGTGAAATAAACGGAATAAATCCCATGATGCGCGCAGGTGTAAGTTGTTGGACTTCCTCCACGGTTTTGATGCTTTGATCGAGAAATTCAATTAAAAATACAAAAATAACCCCCAACATAACACCGAGGAAAGTCCCCACCAAATAATTCTGCGTTCGATTAGGACTGAAAGGACGGCCGGGGATCCCGGCGCTATCAATGGGGTTCAAAATATCGAACTGGTAAGAACGTTGACTATCATATTCTTTCATTTTTTCGCGGTAGTCGTTATAGCGGTCGCGAAGTGCCGCCACCTCAGCGTTGATGTCTTCGTACATCAAAATTTTTTGATGAAAAGCTAAATTTTGCTCTTCTAATTCTTTGAGTTTTTTTTGATAGTACGCTCTTCTGGATTTAAAGTTCTCATATTTTTCTTCCTCTTGCATAATGATGCGTTTTGCATAGTGGAATATTTGTTTTTTGACTTGTGCAATATTGTTGATTGTCTTCTTGATACTAGGATGTGCCGGCTTGTAGCGCGTTTTTAAATCACGTAATTGATTTTCATATAAAAATTTTTTCTTTTGCAAGTCGTCAATCATCGCATTTTGAACAAACAAATCAGAAGACAAAATTGCCTCAAGACTCTTTTTTTTCTTTACTTCCTGACATTTACCGTAGCGCAGTTTTACATCGTACATCGATCTTTCCAGCTCGTATAAATCGCTTTTCGCAGCCTCAACCCTTGAAATCGCTCGCCCTTCTTTCTCTAAGTTGTATGTGCGAATTTCGGGATACTCTTGCTGTAGTTTGATGAGTATATCGCGTTTTTCGCGTATTTTCTTTTCTAAATTAGGAACTACCTGTTTCAACCAATTTAGTAGTTTATCTTGGGCATTTTTTATTTCTCGCTCATTTTCGTCGACAAAAACATCCACGTATAAATTTGCAATATACGCAACATTTTCTGCATTTTTACCGCGACAAGTGATATATAGAATATCGGTACCATCCCCTACAGCAACGGAAATTGTTCTCAAAAGTTGCCCTGCGGTCACATCGGTGCGTTCTCGACCAAAAAATGATAGACAAATTGCCTCAGGCAAACGTTCGATTACTTTTTTCGCCATCGCGCGGCTTTGCAAAATGGCAACTTGAGTGGATAAACGTTTGGAATAATACGTCTGATTCACTGGCAAACCTTGCGTATTTTTAGTAGGTTTGATTACCGCAACAGAGGCTCCTGCACGATACATATTCGGTAATCGCGAAGTATAAAAAACTGCGGTAATCGCACCAACTACTCCACAAAATGCCACAAGAATTAAGTGTTTGCGTAAAATCGCCCAATAACTGAGTAGACTCATCTCAGAGTCTACTTCGGGGCGAAACTCCTCAGTAACAGACGATAACATTGGATTAGAAGTTGCAAAAGCTGGTAGGTTCATTTCTGATTTGTTCATGTTATCCATCCGAAGAGATCATTAATTTTTCAATTTCGTTCTTCAAATCACTGTCTTCTATATTGCTGTCGTCAATGATGCTCATCGCCTCTCCACCATACTCGCGAACTTTCGAAAAATTTTCTAATTTAAAGTACGCCTTGGCGGCTTCAAACAACAAACATACTCTTTCTTCCGCGCTACAAATATCTTGCGACTGGCCAATTGCGTTGTCAAAAACCCCCACCGCATTTTCGAAATCTTCGCTCTTTTCATATGCCGCGGCTAATTTTAAAAATACATCTATTTTTTCACGTGAATTTCCCAGTGTCTCTTGCAACTCTGCGTCTTCTTCGTAATACGCAATGGCCCGTTCATAGTTGTCAAAATTCATATGATAATCACCTAGAGCTTGTACAGTCTCACTTAGGGCTGTAAAACACTGATTTTTTTCTTCCGCTACTTCGGACATTTTATCACCGCAAAATTCTGAAATTTTATTGTATAAGTGACACGCTTCGCGCAAACTCGCTACCGATTCATCGTAAGAAATATCTTCTGTTTTGCCTTCTTGCCATTTGTTTTCTGCAAGAAAATTTAGAACATCAAATATATTCTTCAAGAACGGTTCCTTGTCTTTCGCCGTCAAAAAACTCTGATAGTAATCCCAACAAGTGCTATATAATTCTTGTTTACATATATTCAGGGTATCTTGCAATTTCATTTGTTCGCAAACAACAAACAGTTTTTGATATGTGGTAATAATAGCCGCATAGTTGCCATTGTCTTTGTAGAGGTCGATTAGACGCTGCAAACAAAACAGATGATCAATGTGCTCATTTTTCTCTTCCGCCGCCTCATAAAGTTGCAAGGCCTTGTTGTAATGTTCTATTGCTTGCAATGTTTGCCCATCTTTTTCCAACAAGTTTGCTAAAAAATATGTTTCTAAAGCAAAAAACTCTTCGTGATCTTTGTCTGTTTTCAACATTTGTTCAAAAAGTACAATTCCTTCTGAAAAAAGCTCTGATTTCGCATAAAGTTCATGATATTTGATGATTGATTTACGCAAGACACTTTCATCGGGAACGGAACGTGCGATGGCAACCCCTTCCTTTAAAGACTCTATTGCTTCTCCGTAGTGCTCTTGGGCCTCGTGAACTCCGGCAATGCGCAACAGCGTATTTGCCACTTTAGGCGCATCTTCTGCTTCTTCATACAAAGACAACAAGGCATTTAAATTCAATAACGCGTCTTCGTATCTCTTTAAACTCATGTACGTTTCGCCCATTTTCTGTAAGGTATTGGGATTGTCTGCTACAGAGTCTTCTTCGTTTTTTGCCGGTAAATCCAAAGGAAGGTATGTATCGGAAAATACGTCTTCTTCCTGCTTTTCTTTTTCTATTTTTGCGCGTAAATCACAAACAGTTACTTGTGTGGCAATCACTTTTTCATCCTTGCCTTGGATGCGATAGCAATCACTCAAAAGTTCAAGAAAATCAATTTGTCGTTCAACATCCCCCATGGCAACACACATTTCACAACTTTTCACTAGATGTATTTCTGCCATATCTTCTAGTTCATATCGAGAATATGTATTCCACACGTGCTCCACTAACTGGAGATATAGAGATTTCTCTGCTAAACCATAGGCAGTTTTTACCACCTCTTCGATGTAATCACAACTGTTGAAATCAAAATCTTGAGGGTCTTCTAAAAACATTTTCCATGAAGCATTGAGTTTATCGAGAGTGAAGAGAAACAATTCCCCCGCGTGAGAAGAAATATATACACTACATGAACAAGCGTAGTAAAATATAGACTTCGCAAAGTTTTTGAGCTGCTTAAAACGCAATCCCATTTGCGATAGAAAATGCGCCTGATTTGTTCGCGAAATATACGGCTCTGCGGTTAAAAGTAACTGCTCGCAAAACTCAATGCCGTACAAACTATCGTTTGCGTTAAACAATTGAGAAATCGCCGACCTTATCGCGGGAATATCTTGTCGACTTTTTTGTAAAATCGCAACAAAAAGTTCCTGTAATCTTTGTATTTGTTGTTCAAACCTTTGGTGACGGTCAAACAAGGGCTCAATACTAAATTCATGTAAGTTCTGATTGTACTTCTCTTGGTATATTCCCTTCGCGTCAACAGCAATAATATCTTTCAGCAAGTTCAAGGCAAATAGTGCATAGTCTATGGCAATCGAGTATTTTTCTGATTGCCAATAAAACTCGCATACAGAACACAAAGTAAAAATTTCGAGGTAATAACTTTGAACTTCTTCATGTTCACGCACCGCATTTTGCCATTTTGTCACCGATATGAGTAAAGCATTCTGCGTTTGGCGGTTGGCTTGGCAAAACTGAGTAATAGAGTTAAAGCACTTCTTCGCATCTTTGTATTTCTCACTTTTTATATAAACATTCGCAATCTTCAGCAAATGAATATTTTTACGGTACCAATGCGAAGAAGTGTTATACGCATGATACAAACAATCTAAGGCATCTGACCACTTTTTAAGTTCGGCAAAGTTTTCGCCGAGGAAAAAATACACCTCATCTTGTGGAATGTCTGAATCGTCGTCTAACACTGCGGCGGCTTTTTGCAGATATTCGATGGACTTTTTGCGTTGATTTGCCTTTATATACCATAAACCTATGGTTAAAAAATCGCGATAACGCAATTCGGGTGTATAGGTTTCTTTTTCAAGTTCTGTCGCTTTTATGTAGTAGCCAATCGCTTCTTTGTAATCTTGCAATTCATAGTACACTTGGGCCACCTTTTTCAGGTGCGATTCTACTAATTTGACATTGCCTAAATTTTCCTGAATAGCAATGTTTTGCCGAATGCACTTGATCGCTTGTTCGTAATTCTGTTCTTCTTCATGAAGCCTTGCCAAGATATGCAAAACCTCTGCAGCACGTACTTTTTTGTTGACTAGGTAGTACGTTGAAAATGATTTTTCCAAATACTGAATCGCCATATCGCGCTGACCAAATTTTTCATACAAATCCCCTAAAGAAGAGCTATAGCGTGCCACCTCTTCTTTGTTACTTAGCTGTGACATCATATTCACAGCGTTTTCGATACGTGCAATCGCAGCCTTGTATTTTTTCGTCGCCGAATACACCATTCCCAAGTTGTACATCTCTTGAGCAATATCCTTACGCTTTCCCAAACGCGTTTTCAATTCAATAGCATGCGCAAAATTTTTAAGCGCCTTATCGTAGTTTTCACTCTTTAAATATATCTGTCCCAAGTTACTGATATTTACAGCTTTTTGCTCGCGATTTTGTAATCTTTCATTAATCGCCAAGGCTTTTTGACAATAATGTAGTGCCTCTTGAAAGTCACCGAGTTGTGTGTAAATAAAACTGATGTTGTTGTAATTAACCGCGATGTGCTCTTCATTGTCCAAACGCGTGTTAATTTTCATGGCTTCCTGATAAAAAAATAATGCTTGGCGATATGATTTAATCAGGTTTAAGTAATGGCCCGCTTTTTCCAAACTTTCACAAAGGCTCTTGTAATCTATTGGATGAATTCTCTTGTGCAACTCACCAATGCGCGCATAACGCGCTGCTGCAATACGAAAGTTTTTTTCGCTTTCTGCTTCCCGTGCTTTGGTTTGCAAAGTTTTCAGAAAAGAAATCAATTGCATATCGCTTTTATTGACAAAATCTCTGTCAAAACCACATATTAACTCATAATGTTCCGTATTATATAGTGTCTGCCCTATGCTGACATTACCGTCGGCATTGTGCTGGTTGCGCAATTTTTCCATGCGGTCCACAAATGTGTTTACGCGTTCCACCTGGTTACTTTTTTGAAAACAATAAATGGCATGCATTAGTAACGCGATAATCAAATTCCACTGTGGATCTTTCTTTAGCCTTGCAGTGGTCGCCAAATGGCTATATAACTCTGCGGCGCTTTTGTAGTCACCGCTATACTCTAGTTCTTCTGCATGCAGGAGATTTTCTTTGTATTCTCCATCAAAACTATCGATCATGTATAGCTCCAATTACGCTTCGTCATTACCTCTGTTATTGCTCTCACCCTTATCGCTGTCTTCACCTTCTTCTTCCATTCCCATTGTAGAAAAACTGTTATACACAGTAATAGCAATAAACATAGAAATAATGAATAAAAACAAATAACGGCGCGCTAGTTCAGGTGTAATTACATAGTTATTCACCGCGTTACACACAAAGTATGTCAAAAAACCAAATGCTAGGCACCATATCCCCCACTTAGCTCCAGAGCGATTATTGCCAAAGATAAAACGATAACCGTTATACAGCAATGGAAGCATAGCCAAAGTAATACAGAAATATAATAGGCATGCTACAAATATCATGTCTTCTTCAATTCTAGGGTTTTGTAATCCATAAACCTGTTAAAATAATTTCAAGAGAGATTAAGACTTCTCCCTCAATTCCGTTAAAATCGGCTTCAAACAAAAAATAGGGTTTGTCAATGATACCAAAATTTTAAAAAAAACTACAAATTTTTCTTTTTTATTGTTTATTACAATCTAAAATAGAAGGTAAATCTACAAATGCCTAAGTTTCTGGAAAAAAATCATGAAAATTTATTTAGCTCCGATGGAAGGTGTCGTTGACTCAATTCTCAGAGATTTGCTTACGGCGATAGGTGGCTTTGACTACTGTGTCACCGAGTTTTTACGCATCACCAATACACTATACCCGAACCATGTATTCTTCCGCCATTGTCCTGAACTACACCAACAAAGCAAAACTAAAGCAGGAACTCCCGTATGGTTTCAGCTATTGGGAAGTGATATTAGCTGTATTAGCGACAACGCTATGCGTGCAGTAAAATTAGGTGCGTTTGGTATAGATTTAAACTTTGGTTGTCCTGCAAAAACAGTAAATCGCCACGACGGAGGAGCAACTTTACTAAAAGATCCTCATCGTGTTTATGATATCGTACATGGGGTAAGAAAAACACTACCCACACACATAGACCTCACTGCAAAAATTCGTCTTGGCTTTGAAGATAAAACTCTGGCTTTAGAAAATGCCATAGCGGCAGACGAAGGCGGTGCAGCGGTTTTAATTGTTCATGCCAGAACAAAAAAAGAGGGGTATAAACCCCCTGCCCATTGGGAGTGGATACGCAAAATAAAAGATGTGGTGAATATCCCCGTAGTAGCGAATGGAGATATTTGGACAGTACAAGACTATCTTCGTTGTTTGGAAGTGACAGGGTGTTCCGATGTCATGATTGGACGCGGTGCTGTCTCAATGCCCGATTTAGCTCTACAAATAAAATCCACTGTAGAAAATAGTGATATTTCACCCTATTCCTGGGAACAAATTCGCAAAATACTCAGCAAAATGTTTTACAATTGTTGGCAACACGATGATAGAGGAAAATACCCTGTAAGCCGTACCAAACAATGGCTAAAAATGCTTTCGCGTACATACTCAGAAGCACAACAACTATTCGAAAATATAAAAATTATACGAGATGCACACTTAGTCTATGATATAATACGAGAAAACGTTATCAACGAAACCTCGGATAACAAACCTCAGGAAAAAGTCTAGCATGTAGTGGATAGGCTACAAAAAGCGTTAAAACCTTACAAATATAGACTAGGGCGTATCGTCACTTAAACGTCTGTGACCGCAAGGTTCGCCCTAAAAAATTACGAGGATGTTTTTATGGATCAGAATACTGTTTTAAAACTTGTAAAAAGCAATAAAGTACACTCAATAATAGACTCTAATTTACAAGAACTTCTAACTGTTTTGTCGCAAGTAAATATCGAAGATATTGAACAAGAAAACGCACAGCAAACTCTTGACATAGTTATTGGCACATTAACAGAAAAAAATAATGATTACCTAAAACTTATTATTGCCGCGATTAAAAACATGGGAAAAACCTTGGACTATATGATTCCCGTTCCAAGTATTTTACTTGTTACACAACACCTAAAAACGCAAGACAAAGATGCACAGTTAGCTATGTTGGAAGTTCTAAACAAAGCAGACAACTTAATTGCCGAAGCCAACGCAATCGCCGACAAAATAACTCCTGTACTTCTAGAAGTCATCGACAGCGAAAATTACTACACTGATGCTGTTAGTTCCGAAGCAATAGAGATATTAGGCAGTTTAACAGCATATTCTCTTCCTCCATCCTTCATGAACGCACTTGAAGATGCAGAGATCATGGACAATGCCGCCATTACCGCGGCGTGTAATGCCCCCTCTTATTCATCTGAAGATCGCAATAAGTTATTGCAAAAAATTACCGACAACCTCGACATAACAACGGGCAAAACACACGCCCATTTACTCATGGCCACTCTTCTGCTTGTAGAAGAAGGACAACCGCAATTATTCGAGAGCTTCCGAAAAATTTCAGGAGACAATAAAGCGCGTGTCTTACAGCAATTAAAAGATGCTTCGCCATTTCTTCCTATTCATGAATCTATCTTGTTGTATTCGATTAACGACTCCCACGAAAAGGTTCTCAAGTACGCCGATGAAATCCTAGACAGTCAAGGGAAAAACCCCCATAAACAGCATGTAGACAAAGTCGAAACATGGGGCGACTTTTATGATTTTGTACAACTCATGTTAAAAGATCGTCGCGAAATATACAAAAAACCTCTTAGCGATTATCTAAAATCCGCGTTGTACACACTGGAAAGCTACAAAGACAAAGATTTACAAATCAGTGATGTGGCGCGCATACTCCAGGATGCTTTTTCTAAACCACCCGTGAAGTATAACAAGGATTGGGAAGACTTACCCGAAGCCGAAGAGGACACCTATCAAGAAGTCGAACATCTTCTCCAACAACAAATCGTAGATTTACATCATCTGCAAAAAGACGGGCTTCTAGAGAATATAGATGAAGATGGCGTGGAAGCTCCGAGTGGAAATCATTGGCAAAATACCGATTTATTCACCTATTTGGAATTGGGAACCAACGGTCACGAACAAAGTAGTTTAAAAGAATGCCGCTGGGATGAATTGAGTAATATCTTCCTAATGGGAAGTATTTCTGAGTAAAAAAAATCAACCTATAGCAAAACGCGATGTAGGGGCGGACCTTGTGTCCGCCCGTTCTTGTAAATCTTTATCGATAAACGTTTTCGCATGTCAACGCTTTATTTCCATATCACGCTAACACCTTGCCAATTTTTGAACTCCTCCGGTAATTCTTTGATTAAATTACCAGAAACATTCAAATAACCTATGCGTTGTAGCCCTCTAAATTCCACAGGTATTGTTTTGAGCTTGTTATTGCAAATGTCGAAACTACGTAAATTGACCATTTTAACTATATCCGAGCTAATATTTGCAATCTGATTGTCGCCCACATGTAAAACTTCCAAAGACGTCGATTTATACATACCACTAGGTAAATCTAGCAATTGATTTCCCTGTAAATACAGCAACCTAAGTGTAGGTATTTGACCAATTTCATTGGACAATTCAGATATTTTATTCTCAGACATATCTAAAAAACTTAACCTTCTAAATTTACCCAATTCATTTGGCACAACTTTGATCTTGTTCTTCTTAAGAAACAAGGTGTCTAAATATTGTAACTCCACCGTTTGCAAAGGAAATTTATCCAATTGATTTCCCTCCAAACTCAATTCGTTCAGACCTTGCAACTTTGAAAAACCTTCAGGTAATTTTTCAATTAAGTTAAATCCCAAATACAAATAACGCAACTGCTGCAATTGCAAGATTTCAACAGGTAGACTTTTAATTTTGTTATTCTTCAAAACTAAGGTCTCCAACTGTTTACAGTCACAAATACTTACTGGAAACTCACGAAAAGTATTGGATCCCAAGTTTAAAAAAATTAGATTCTTTAACAAAAACATCTTTTCGGGAAGAACTTGAATGGCATTATTTTCCAAACTAAGTCGCTGTAAATTTTCTAACTTAACAACGGATTCAGGCAACTTCTTTAATGAATTTCGCGTAAGAACTAGGTACTTAAGATTTTTGAGATTTCCTATTTCTCGTGGTAACTTATCGATTTTACAATTCAAAAGTTCTAGTTTTTCTAAACTTGTCAGTTGGGTAATACTATTCGGAAGTGTTATATTTCCGCCATTGATAAAAAGTCTGCGTAATTTTTTTAATTGACCGATGGTATTTGGCAACATGGAAAAACCAGTACTATTATATAAAGATATTATTTCAAGATTTTGTAGCTGTGCAATTTCATCGGGCAAATCCTCAATTGTGCTATTGGAAATATACAGTTCTTTCAAATTCGCCAATCGTAAGATTTCTAAAGGAAAATGAGTAAACTCTCTTATACGAACAGATGTAATATATGGAATACTAGATTCTAAAATAGATAACGGTTCATTTTTACGAAAGCGTAAGCTTTGATTTTTCTTTATGCGCTGTACATAAGGCAGGTCTTTTACATAACCACAGTCCTCCGCCGTAAAACTCTGGAAGCGCTGTAAACGCCAGAAAAAAATTCGCGGATATTTACTGCTTTTGTCCACAACTCCGTAAAAACTGACAATACAGTTAAAAGAAAACGTTTCAATCGTCGCGTTAGAATCAATGCGTTTAATATCGATAAGTGCTTTGACGTAACACCCCGCGAAAATCACTGCCGCTAAAAATACCATGGCAAAAAAGGAAAGTACGAACCTTATTAGCCACTTTTTCAAGCCAGAAATTGTCATATTTTTTGTTTCTCCTAAAAAGTTTCCAACAACGTCTAAGGTGCATCGTATATGTAAGAATATATACGTAATTATGAACTCTAAAATAAATGAAAAAAGAAAAATATGCAAAAAATTTGCCGTGGGGACATTTGGTGCTAGAATAGCCAATCTACATTTATTCATCCAAACGACTTCCACATATAGAGGCGAAAAATGAAAATACTTTGGCTATTTTTAGTACTGTGTACCGCATGCTCCACCGCGCGCTTGATTAATCATACCGCAAGTAAATACCACATCAATGTAGGACCTGGTCCTGAAGATATACAGTATGTGTCGATAGATGATCGACCTCATCTTCTTGTATCGTGTTTAGAGCGACGCGAAAAGTACCAACAAGGTGACTTTTGGCTTATTAATCTCACAACCGATGAGGCAAAACGCGTAGAGAGATGCAACGAACCGATGGGGCTTATTTTTCGACCTCATGGTATATATATTTACCAAAGCAAAACCCAAAAAAAATCTTTTGATGTGTATGTGGTGCATCATGGTTTTCATGGTGATAATACGCGTGGGAAGGGTATTTATGGGCACGCCATATTAAAATATGAATGGCGCGATGGTTTACTTCACTACCAACGTTCTTTTAACCATCCATTCTTGATAAATCCCAACGACATATTCGTTGTAGGTGATGACTGTTTTTACGTTACCAACGGCTATCTCGAACCACCGCAAGGTTTCGGACAACTTTTTGGTTTTTGCGAACGCTCGACGGTAGTACATTACAACAAAGGAAAATGGGTTGTGGCCGCTAAGGATTTAGAGTACGCCAATGGAGTACACTATGTCTCGCAGCAAAAAAAATTCCTGGTGAGTGCTTCGGCAAGTGGTAAACTATGGTCGTATAAGCGTCATCCCCAAACGGGTATACTACAAGACAAGCAGTTACTCGCGGAGAATCTAGGCGGAGGGGATAACTTTACGCAAAATAGTGACACAACGCTACTGGCGTCGCATGTCGACACAACCAAATTTTTTCTACACTCCTTGTCACCTCGTGTTTCTTCGCCAACAATGGTGTGGAGAATTGACTGGAAAACACACACGATAGATTGCATTTATCGCAATAATGGTGGGGAATCAATTAATGGCGGATCTACAGCGGTTTTGTACAATAAAAAACTGTATATTTGTCAAGTTTTTGAACCGTTTATTGAAGTTGTGGATTTGCGCCATCGCGATTTTAGTACTTCCTATGGAGAAGTAAAACAACTGGCGCATTAGGTTGAGTGTGAAAATACTCGTAGCCGTCACCGTAACCGTAATCGTAGCCGTAATCGTCACTGTGACCTTGACCGAGTAAATCGGCTACGGCTACGGTCACGATTACGGTCAGGGTCACGGTCATGAAGAATGCTACACGTACATACTTTCAATCACGTCATGATATTTTTTATTGACGATACGACGTTTGACTTTACCCGTAGGAGTAATTTCGTCTCCTTCTATAGAAAAGTCTTTTTCGAGCACGGTATATTTTTTTATTTGCTCCGTTCGCGATACCTGAGCATTGACTTCCGCGATTACTTCCGCAACAATCTCCTGAATTTTAGGATGCTTTGTTAAATCGGCATAGCTATCAAACTCCAGGTTATGCACTTTAGCGTAGCTGCGAAGTTCAACTTCATTTAGGGTAATGAGCGCTGTTAAGTACTTCTTGTTGTCGCCGTATACCATGATATTGGAGAGTAAGTGATTTCGTTTACATAAGTTCTCGATATATAACGGCGCAATTTTTTTCCCTGTAGAAGTTTTGATAAACTCTTTCTTACGACCGGTAATGTATAGAAAATTGTCTTCGTCAAGTTTACCGATATCTCCGGTGTGTAGCCATCCGTCGTCATCAATGACTTCCTTTGTGGCTTTCTCATCGTTGTAATACCCGGTAAACATCTGTGGCCCTTTGAGTAAAATTTCACCATCTTCGGCAATCTTTACTTCACAACCATGCATCGGTTTTCCGACAGAATTTGCCCGATGAGCTCGTGGGGTGCTAAACGCACAACACACATATTCCGTTAACCCATATGCTTCAAGAATCGTTAAATTTCCCGCATACAAAAATAAATCTAGAACTTCTTTGGGAATCGGCGCAGCCCCGGAACTACAAGAGACAATTCGCGAACCAAAACTACTGCGCACTTTACTGTAAACGTGCTCTTCTGCCCACTTCCACTCTTCGTACAATTCCGCGGTTAGAGTTTGATTATCGTCGCGCTGTGCAATTACACGTTTATTGATGTCCATCGCTTTGTCGAAATCTTGTTTGTTGATTTTGCCATTTTCGACATCATCGAGTATTTTGGCGTATATCTTCTCGTAAAAACGTGGTAGCCCTCCAAACATGTGAGGGCTTAGTTCTTGCATGTAACTAAATAGTTTTGCAATATTATCTATCAAGTACGCGGAAAATCCCGAATACATACGCGCATACATACCACTTATTCTCTCTGCGACGTGGCAAAAGGGAAGAAAAGACAATGTGACAAACTGGTCATCGGCATTTTCAATAAATGTGTCACTACGCACCGCCTCAAAAACTTTATCAAGAGCCACACAACTCGCTATCACATAACGATTACTCAAGCAAGCACCTTTAGGATGTCCAGTGGTTCCTGATGTATATACGATAACCACTGTATCATCATAACCGCGACTCATCGCTGTTTCTTGGTATGCCTCCCAAGCTCCGCGATCCCCTTGCTGCAAAAATTCCTCCCAAGAAATAGCATTTTCATTCGCTATCTTAGAAATGATTGTCAATCCGGGGATTTGCTCGCGAATTTGTAAAATCTTTTGCAATTGCGGCTCGGTATCGACAACCACAAATTTGGAATTAGAGTGCTTTAAAATATAGGCACATTGTTCCGGTGAACTACTCGGATAAATACCAACTCCAATTCCCCCTGCTGCAATTGTTCCCACATCAGCAACGGGCCATACTAAGTCGTTTCCCGCGAGAATACTGACAGTATCTCCTGGCTGAAGACCTTGCTTTAAAAGCGCCAGGGCAAAATTGTCTGCCAAATCTTTAAATTCTTTCCATGTAACTGTTTGCCAATCATCATCTACCTTGTGAAAATAAGAAGCGGTTTCAGCACACCGTTCTACTGTAGCGCACAGCATTTGATAGATATTTTGATATTGCATCCTATGTTCCCCATACAAGTCCACCATCAACGGAAATATTTGCTCCGGAAACAAAACTCGCTTCGTCCGAAGCCAACCATAAATAAACATTCGCCAATTCGCGTGGCTCTCCCAGGCGATTCATCGGGGTTTTTCCCGCGATACCAGCGATGATTTTTTCAGGTATCTTTTTTACCATTTCTGTGGCGATAAAACCAGGAGAAACTGCATTCACTCGAATATTGTAACGGCCTAGCTCACGTGCCCATACTTGTGTCATTCCAATAACACCCGCCTTGGTAGCTACGTAGTTTGTTTGACCAATATTTCCATACAATCCCACAACAGAAGAAGCACTGAGTATCACACCAGATTCTTGTTTAATCATCACAGGGGCTACCGCTTGCGTACAGTTGAATACACCTTTTAGATTAATGTCAATTACTTGATCAAATTCTTCCTCAGGCATTTCTTTCACCAGTTCACCGTTTTTTACCTTCACTAAGAAGTTGTCGCGTGTAATACCAGCATTATTTACAAGAACGTCAATGCGACCATGCTTATCTACAATTTGTTGAACCCATTCTCTAACGGCATTGCGGTCTGTCACATTTACATGGTGATAGCTGTGATTCTCACTACCTAACTCCTCATGTAGAGCTTTATTCGCATCACCATCAAGGTCACACCAACACACCTTGGCACCTTCTGAAGCAAACTTTAAAACCGTAGCACGTCCAATCCCACGTGCTCCACCAGTAATCATTACAACTCTGTCTTGCATACGCATAAGATTTATCTCCTTTTGTTGTGTATCTAGTTTTTTACTCACCGTTGCATTTTTTTTTTGTTGTTGCGACTTGTGATCACTTGTCGCTTTTTTTTCCTGTGGCACATCCCCACAAAAAAAATCGAGCATTTCTTTCCAAACAGGACGATTCTTCGGATGAAAAATAATGCTCAAATGTTGCCCGGGTATAATTTTCTGGATATTCACCTCACTAGCAACATTGTCATTGAGAACTTTTGCTGATGGCGGGGTAACAATCCAGTCATCTTCGGCAATTACGTTATATAATGGACAGGTAATATTCGCTAGCGATACGTTTTTACCATTGATATTCGTCTGCCCTTTGCTCAAACGATTTTCCTGATAAATTTCCAAAATAAATTTACGGAAAACTTCACCTGGAACATCAATATTATCGTTAATCCACTTGTCGACGGCGCAAAAAGCGGTCATCGCTTGCTCATTCATTTTGTCTAAATTTTCGTAGAACTTTTTCCAACGAATCACTTCATAATATGGCTTCAAACCAATAAACGTGTAACGAATTAGTTTTGCAGGCATATTCCCAAATGTCTGTAGTATTTGCTCTGTAGGCAACAAATGCGCCCACAAACCAACAATACCACCATCTGTACCACTAATGGGTGTTGTCAATGTAACTAAACGTTCTACTTTTTCGGGATAGCGCGCCGCATAAAGCGTTGCCAGTATACCGCCAATACAATGACCTAGAATAGAAACCTTTTCACTCTTGCTATACTCAACAACAAAGTCAACCGCTCCTGAAATCACGGGAGAAATAAGGTGATCAAGTGTTATTTTGCGATCATCGTAATCAGGTTCACCCCAATCAATCAAATAGACGTCAAGACCTTCTTTTGTCAAATATTCAATGAAACTACATCCAGGAAGTAGGTCTAAAATGTAGGGTTTATTGATAAGAGAGTAGACAATTAGAACTGGAGTGGTATTTTTTTTGGGATTCACAGCGGGATAGTGAAATAGTTGATATTTGTCTTTTTTCCACACTAAATTGCGTGGAGAAAAACCCACTTTTGTCTTTTCAGGATCGGCATAATATTCCATACCGTATTTGAGTTTTACCGCAAGACTTTCTTGTAGTCTTTTGCTGTAGGTTTTCATTTCTTCATCGTTGGGATTTGCCAGCATTTTCGTCCAGATTTCCCAAAGATGCTCTACATTAATTTTCTTGGCATTTTCAGGGATAGCCTCAATATCTCGTAAGTACTCAGTCGTGATTGTTTGCAGGTAATCCATCATCGTTTGCATATCAAACTGTTTACTGGCATTTCCCATTTTGTCAAGGGTCTTTTGATAGCTGTCCGCCATGTTTTCTGCCGTCATTTTTGACAAAACATCAAACATCTTTTGATCAATGTTCTCCATGAGACCGAACATTTGCTGGTTTTTATGGCGTAAATACTCTTCAGAACCTTGGTTCATATGCAACTTGCTCATCTCTTGATACCATTTTTGCATCATATCCAAAAATGGTTGGCCAGCTTGCATAAAGCTACTCATCATAGTTTCGGGCGTGGCATTTTGCATAGATTGTGGCGAAAAATTTTTATACGACTCGAAAGCTTTTTGATAATTTTTGGCAGCATTTTCCCAAAATTTAAAAAATTCATCGTGCATGATTTCTCCTCGAATAAAACAACAACGAGCTTTGCTGATCATTCACAAAAACAGGGACGGTCTGGCCGTCCCTTAAGTAAAATAAACACATTCTTGGAAAAGAATAAGTTACAAAAAACGCTGTAGTCGGCGAAATGTGTTTCAATCTCTTTTTTGTAACCATTCTCCAATAGTTGGAGCAACTTTTTTGGCAACTATTCTACCAACTAAAATTCCAATATGACCAGTGGAAAAACTTTCATATGTATAATCGGTAGAAGATATGACATTTTTAAGAGGTGTGCTGCATTCATTGGGAACGAGATGATCTTTTGCTGCTGTTAAATTAAGAACGGGGCATTTGATATTGCTCAAAGAGACTTTGTTACCGCCTAAGACAAACGTGTCATTTACCAAGGCATTTTTTTGATAACATTTTTCGATAAATTCACTCCAAGTATTTCCCGCTTGGGCTGGACTATCAAAAATCCACTTTTCCATACGCAAGAAAAACTCTCGCTTATGTTCGTCATTTAAAAATTGTACAGCACCTACATACTTATTGATAAGTAGCTCACAAGGCTTCAACTGTAGAAATCCCATATTCATGAAGTCCCCAGTGAGTAGTGGAAATCCACCAGCAATTTTTTTCGTGTCCCAAGTTTTTGCCATGTGCGTAAAAAGATTCTCACTGCTGTGAAAGTCTACAGGTGTTACCATTAAAATGAGATTTTTTATTTTTTCACCAAAAAGAGAGGTGTACATAAGGGAGAAAGTTCCACCTTGGCAAATCCCTAACAAGTTGATTTGAGGAATGTCGTGTAGTTGTCTGACTTTATCCACACATATGTTTAAGTTGCGGCAAACATAATCTTCTAAGGTAACATTGCACATTGTTTTCGCAGGATCATGCCACACAATAAGATATACGATAAGTCCTTCTTTTAACAGCGAGCGAATAAAACTATTTTTCGGACTTAGATCCAATACGTAGGTTTTGTTAACTAGGGCGTAGGATATACAAACCGGAGTATCACATTTAACGGTTTGAGGGGTGTATTTAAATAGTGTAATATGAGTATTTTGAAAAACCATTTCCTTTTGTGCATGATCCGCAAAAGGATGTAAGGTGTTATCATGAGTAACGGCCGATGTTTGCATTGTTTTCTCCTAAACATAAGCGGGGTGTTAAACCGTGGTTATCAATAGTCTCAGAAATCAAAAGCCCTGTTTTCCAATTGTCATGCCCGAGAAAACAAAAAACTAGCAATTAGAATCCTCTTACGAGTTTTCCACTCTCTCGGGAATGACATTTTCTTTACAAAACGGCAGCTTTCGTTTCTGCCAGTTATGATTTTTGCGCTTCCAAATTCTCGATGCGTTTACGAAGTTCGTCCATTTGTTTTGTTAATTCGTAAATTTGTTGTTGAGATGCGATATTAGAATCATTGAGAACAGGGGTGAAAAGATCCATCAACTGCTTGCGAAATTCACCAAGATTGTTTAATACTTCACCGCTTTTTTGTGCGTATTCTTCTGACTGCATTGTCTTTTCCCAGCACTCATCGAAGAATTTTAAACCTTCTTGCATTTTTTTTGTCGGATCAAACTCTTTAAAGTCAAAGTTTTCATAACTCTTTTTTGCGTACTCTGGAAAATCTTTTGCAAAATTTTCCCAAAAAATTTGTGATAATTTGTTATACTCCATGTTGCTTTGCAAAAAATTTGTCCATGAAGAGTGAATGTTCTGTAATTTTTCTAAGTATTCGCGATTAGGTCCCATAAGAGGTAATTTTTTCCAAAAATCCATTGGGCTTTGTGGTAAAGTTGAAAACATAGCGTGCTCCTTTTTTTTGCAGTGCAAAATATTAACATTGAAATTAGTTTTATAAACTGCACCCTTTGTAATTTAAGCGATATCAAAGAGTGCAAAATTAACACACAATTAACTCTGAACATATAAAACCATTTTCCATGTTGCACTGCAACATAAAAATGTATTTTAGCAAAAGAAAATCCGTAAGTGTTTTCTTTTCAGGCACTTAAATTATGAAAAAAATTACAATTAAGAAGTACACTAATCGACGTCTATATCACACAGTGGATAAAAAGTACATCACTTTAGATGAGCTATCCCTCATTATTCGTGAAGGGAACTATGTTGAGGTTATCGATAATCAAACAAAAGAAGATATCACCCAAGAAACATTGTTACAAATCATCTTGAACGATGAAAAGAAACACACGATATTTTCCACAAAACTTCTTCACCAGCTCATCAAACTACAAAAAGACGAACACCAAGAATTTCTGCAGTTTTATTTGAGTTCCAGCCTTGATTCTTATATGAAACTCAAGGACAATATGCAACAGCAGTTCAATATGTGGAATGGTTGGATGAATATGACACAAATGCCCAACTATTTCGCAAACAATGCATGGGAACAACTACAAAGTACCCTAAAAGGGTATGAAAAAAAAATTGCTGATTTGGAAAACAAACTAAAGGGGGAAGATGAATGAGAGTTTCGTTCATACTTGTATTCACACTAATCACTAGTGTATTCGCCACACAATACTTGAACGAAGTACCTGTCAAGGTAAACAATAACATCTTGTATTGGGAAAAGAGTGAGGCATACCGCGATCACCATCCCATGTTTGTCAGAGAAAAAATTTTGGAAATCACACGCTTCCAAAATCCTCAGGTACTTGAATGTTTTCCACAGGAGCTATACAACAACCAAGGTGCTGATTCATCACTAATGGTACTACTGTATTCTCGCGGTTGGAAACAAGCACAAAAAACACCAGTGCTTCTAATACATGGGGCAGGAGATGATGCGTTTCGCGCTTGGGTCCACCCGAGAAGCATGACAACGCCAAAATCTATACCAAGCGACAAGAAGGGTTTTATGCAAAGACTTTCGCAAAAAGGACATCCCGTTTTTGCGATCAATTTCTCTCATAACCACGGTTGCAATTACTTACAAGCAGAACAAATTCGCAATGCCATCCATATTATTAAGCAAAAAACCCAACGAACAAAAGTAAATGTCATTGCTCACTCAAAAGGCAACTGTGCTGCAAGTATTTACATGAGTGATCTTGGCGAAGTGAATAGCACCTATAAATCTTTTTTGACAAAGTACCAAAATGATATCGGGCACTATGTTCAGATAGGTGCTGCCAACAAGGGTATTGACTTAGTGTTTCGCTACTACATGGGAAATGTCACAGCTCTTGCTAACAACACCTCCTCTCCCATCTGCTTTTACCAAGGTCTAGTTTATGGATCATGGGCAAAGTTATACGAATTGGATATCTACGCACAAAATCCGGGAAAATACAGCGGCAACTACTTTCCAGGGCAAAGCCAGCTACTATACAACTTGGTAGATGATGGGCTTGACTTTTCGGTGTTTAGTTACACCCCAGTAGATTTCAATTTAACAATGAAGGCCTGCTACTACGGAGGAACAACCGCCTTTGTCGCTTCTTACGGAATCCAACATGCCATCAAAGAAGGTCATAACACCATAGGTAAACTAAATGATAAGGGTCTTGATCCGGGTATCAATGTCATTAATGTTTATGGAACACATTCGACTCTTGATGAGATAGATTTAGGTTGGATAAAAATTCCTATTGGAGTGCAAGACTATCCCAGTGATGGCGTACTGTATAAATACAGTGCTTCCTATACAGAGGGTCTCACCAAACGTGGTGCAAAACTTGTGGGACAAAGAGGATTTGATAAAAATCACTTGCAAATAGCTTATGATCCGCAAATACTTGAATGGATTGTAAGTTTGTGGTACTAAAAAGAATTGTTTGTAGATGTGGAATATAAACCAAAACGTATCCTCGATGCTATGAGGATACGTTTTGAAAACTATTCTGAGCCACCAGAGTTGGAAAAAAACCCAATAATATAGCCAAGAATAAAAGTAGAAACACCAACAACAATGGTGATAAAATGCTGTTGAAAAAAAGAAGCTTCCATTTCAGCCACTAATCAGTTCCTTTTCATAGTTTAGTCGTCACCGGTAACAATTGTAGTAACTTCCATAAAAACGCCTAAAACATTGCGTACTTTTTGATCAACAGTTTTGATTTTGGTAATACCACCGTTTGCTGCCGCAGATTTAGCACTGGCATCTCCAAAACTTACACCGAAGATTAGAGTAGCTTTTGCCTCACCCACTAATGCTCCTGGGCTATTGCCTGTTACTGCCAAAGGTCCTTCCACATCCGCGTACAAAGCTCCCACCAAAGGATTTACAGAAAGAGCGCATCCAGAAATGGTAAGCGCAACGGCAAGAACCAACAACACATTTGTAAATTTTTTCATTTAGCTTTTCCTTAACAGCTATGTGAATAGTTAGTAAAATTAAAGACTGGTATAGTTCAAAACTCTATTGTAACGATATAAAATTATCGTTCAACAAAAAAAGGACGTTTGATGAAAGGCATCATTCTTGCAGGAGGTAAAGGAACCAGACTGTATCCTGCGACAAAAGCCGTATGTAAACAACTCATGCCCATTTACGACAAACCAATGATTTATTACCCCTTGTCCATTTTGATGTTGGCGAAAATCAGAGAAATTTTAATTATTGGTAACCCTCAAGATATACCGGTATTTCGCAATTTATTTCAAGATGGTAGCTCTCTAGGACTAAATATTAGTTATGCCCCCCAACCGCAACCCAATGGCATCGCCGAAGCTTTTATCATCGGCGAAAAGTTCATCGGTAGCGATCGAGTTTGTCTTATTCTTGGCGACAATATTTTCTATGGCGAAGGGCTAGGAGAAATGTTGCAAAAAACTCCTGAATCGGGGGCAACTGTTTTTGGCTACAACGTCCCCAATCCAGAACGTTATGGCGTTATTAATTTTGATGAAAATGGTCAACCAAGTAGTATCGTAGAAAAACCACAAAATCCGAAATCCAACGTTGTGGTCGCCGGACTGTATTTTTACGACAATCGCGTGATTGAAATTGCAAAATCTCTAAAACCTTCTGCGCGAGGTGAACTAGAAATTGCCGAAATTAACGATCGCTACCTCCAAGAAAAGCAACTCAATGTCAACATACTTGGTCGCGGCTTTGCCTGGCTGGACACCGGGAGTTTTCAAACAATGCTAGATGCCTCTAATTTTATCCGCACCATAGAAGAACGCCAGGGACTAAAAATTGCTTGTATAGAAGAAGTTGCCTATCAAAACAGTTGGATCTCCGCAGAACAAGTAAAAGAAATTGCCTCGCCTCTCATTGCCAGCGGATATGGTAAGTACTTACTAAAGGTAATCAAACATGACAAGACATAATATATTGGTAACCGGAGGAGCGGGTTTTATTGGTTGTAATTTCATTCGCTACATCTTTGAAAATACCGACTTTGCAGGACGCATTATCAATATCGATAAGTTGACATATGCGGGAAATCAAAATCACTTATCGGACATTGCGGCAAAGTACCCCCAGCGCTATTTTTTCAAACACCACGACATATGTGATTATCAAATGGTCAAGGATGTTTTTCAAAAATACCAAATCGATACGGTTGTTCATTTTGCCGCAGAATCTCACGTAGATAGATCTATTTATGGCCCGAAAAATTTTATTGAAACCAACATTGTTGGCACATCGATACTTTTGGAAATCGCCCGAGAGATATGGGCAGAACGCCAAGATGTGCTATTTCACCATGTGAGTACCGACGAGGTTTATGGTAGTTTGGGAGATAAAGGCTACTTTTATGAAACAACCGCCTACAACCCAAGAAATCCATACTCCGCATCGAAAGCCGCCTCTGATCACCTAGTGAACGCTTACTTCCATACTTACAAACTTCCCATTACCTTATCCAATTGTTCTAATAACTTTGGCCCATATCAATTTCCCGAAAAACTCATTCCTGTAGTGATCAACTGTATCAAAACAGGCAAAAATATTCCGGTTTACGGGCAGGGAAAAAATGTACGCGACTGGTTGTATGTAGAAGATCACTGTAGTGCGATATGGGCTATTTTACAACGAGGAAAACGTGGGGAAACTTACAATGTTGGAGGGGAAAACGAGTGGCAGAATATACAACTTGTGGAGCTTCTGTGCGAAACAGTTGCCAAAATCGAAAAGAAAAATAAAGATGCCTACAAGAATTTAATAACGTTCGTCACCGATCGTAAGGGACATGATTTGCGCTATGCCGTCAACTGTGACAAACTTAAAAGCGAATTAGGATGGTCACAACAACATGACTTTATTACGGCAATAGACAAAACCGTACGTTGGTATTTACAAAAGTAATCTAAAAAAATTTAAGGAAAATGTATGCAAAAAAATATGATTATATTCGTTGTGAGTTGTGTCATTGGAGTTTTTGCTTTTTACAACCTCACACAAATAAGAGATGAAGCCAACGGCTTAGTACAAAAAAGAATTGGTGTTCGCATGGAGCTAAATACCAATGAGCTTACACCACCACGAGACCGACAGGAACATCAAGAAAAGCAGCAACAACTACAAGAGAAATACGACGATCTAAACTACCAGATAGATGCCGTCACCTCACGTAGACCAAAGTTTATCGTACTATTTTTTCTTGCCATTATTGGTGCTATAGCTGCGATAGGTCTCATCATATACCAAAAAGTAAAACGCAAGTAGGACCTACTTTCTTTTATGAACGATCATGCGTATCCCATTTTTGGGACGAAGAGTGACCGAAGGATGCATGACAACCGCATGATCTTTAACAAGTTCAAAATCGCATTTTTGCATCATGTGCGCCAGCAACAAAGTCGTTTCCATCATCGCAAAGTGATTACCAATGCACAGACGCGGTCCGCCTCCGAAAGGAAGGTATGCGTAACGGTGCAATTGTTTCTCAAACTCAGGGGTCCATCTTTCGGGGTAAAACTCATGGGGGTTTTCATAAAAGCGTGGATCGCGATGTAAAAAATACATCAAAACAAATACTTGCGAATTTTTTGCGATTTTTTGCCCGGCGATTTCAATGTCCTCCGTCACTTCGCGACCAAGACCCCAAGCAGGAGGATAAAAACGCATCGATTCCTTCATTACCTTTACTGTATATGTAAGGTTTTGCATATCACTCGCCCGAGGCAAGCGTCCTGCCAAAACCTCATCCACTTCCGCAAATAGCTTTTCCTTTACCTCTGGATGTTGCGCAAGTAGATACAATGTCCACGACAACGAAATTGCTGTCGTTTCGTGCCCCGCGGCAATTAGAGTGATGATTTCGTCACGGACTTGTTTATCACTAATCGGCGAGCCATCTTCGTATTTGATGTTGATAAGGTCTGACAAAAGATCATTGGCCTGTTGTGGATTTTTCTTGCGTTCGCGTATCATATCCATAATCGCAAAGTCGAACTTATACGTCATCCATATCATCCGCAAATTGAGCGGTGTCGGAAACCACAGAGGCAAAGGAACACCCCCGCTGATCATTTTTCCAAATTGATTCATGGCTAAATCGAGCAAACGTTCGATATTTTCAATATCGTCCACAATAGTACCAAATAATGTTTCTCCGGCAATATACAGAGCCACGTCCATCATCTTTTGATGTATATCGAGTTCTTCACCATCTTCCCAAGTGTCTACGTGCTTTTCGATATGTTTCGCCATGATTTTTGCATATTCCGCAATGCGCTTTTTTTGGAAAGACGGCTGCGAGGCACGTCTTTGCTTTAGCCACGGTTGCCCTTCATTTGTTAGCAGGCCTTTACCAAGAAGTATCCTAAGCTGCCTTAAATCCCAAGGTTTGCGAACCCGGGTATGATTTTTCACCAACAATTCTTCGATATACTCTGGCCTATTCACCACATAACACTTTACATGAAACGCCCGAAATTTGAATATATCTCCATGCTCAGCGATACATTTATCAAAAAAAGCAAACATATCTTTGTGTATATCGCGAAAATTACCACTAATAAAACGTCCCTTAGGTCCCGTGATTTCGTTCATGATTATTTCCTGAATAAATTGGTATGACTTGCGATTTGTTGGTTGTCACTGTGGGTTGTTCATCCGTGATTGAAGGATGGGGCGGACGCAAGGTCCGCCCCTACATTTGTAGTGTCCGTTTTTTTTAATAATCGGAATCAAAAAAATCGTCGCCGCTTGTTTCTTCTTCTACGCGACCATCGTCCATAAAATCATCAATAGGATCTGTAGGACCGCTGTCTTTTGCCGGTTCGGACAAATCTTCACTACCATTGTCAAACGCATCCTTGCCACTAACTTCTTCCTCAACACGTCCATCATCGCCTAACCAATCGTCTGCGGTTTTTTCTTCGCTAGAATCGTTATCGACATAGTCGTTGCCTTGTTCGAAATCATTACCACTGTTGTGGTTATGATTGTGGTTGTCTTCTTTATAACTGCTATTGTTGTCCTCATTGAAAAACTCTTTACCAGACTGCTCTGAGGGAGTTTCGTTATGTGGCGGATATGGTTCGGGATCTGTCGGGTATGGATTTGGATCGGGATCTGAAGGATATGGGTTTGGATCGGGATCTGAAGGATATGGATCTGAAGGGTACGGATCCACATGCGGCTCGTGGTGAACTTCTTCTGTTACACAGCCGATAAATATCAAACAAGAAATACCCAAGATTATAGCTATTTTCATATTTTTATACTCCTGTAAATAATATGTCCCATGTTACTGTTCCTCTGATTATACATGACTCCCCACAAGAGTTCACACAAAAAACAAATATTGTCCGCTTTGTGTTGCGTATTTTTACAATCGATTACATTTTGTAACAGAAAATGGATAACAACAAATTTTGTTTTACCTTTTCATCGTAAATACTGAATATTTTGTTTTTTCTCATGAGCTATCATTTTAAATAACGTTAGAATCAATGATACAGTGCCTGCTAGTATAATTTTATTGCAACTCAAGAATTATTAGTTAAAATAAAAACTTAAATATACTTAAATAACTATTTGTTCGTAAGCATTCATTTTTAGTTATGTAAGATAACTTGCGAAATTTTATTAAAAAATTTAATAAAATTTCAAGCCCAAGCACTAGTCAACGAAAAAATAACCAAATAGGTTTCAACAAGCTTACGAACACACTTGGTTTAAAGACAGAACCATGAGTATCGTACTCTCGTTGTAAGGTCTTGTGACTACCGCACACTATAAAGATGGCACATTTTTTGCTCTATTTTTGACTATGACCAAACTAAAAATACAACGAGTCTACGACGTGTGAAATTTTATTGATAGAAAATAGCAGTTACAACTTAAAAAATTAGTTTGTGATGGCAAACTAGCATAGGTTTATGCTGTAAGGATTGTAACTAAGGGAGTGATTTAGATGAGATTGTTTTATCTGTGTTTATTATTTATTTTTGCTAGTGTGAGTACGTATACCCAAGATATAGAATACTACACTCCAGAAGCGCAAGAAGACACATTGACAACACAGGACTATGGTTTAGAACAAATTAGTTCTCAGGGAAATAACGACTCTGTTTTTAAATGGGCTTGGGAGAAGTCTCACTATGGATACGATTATGCCATCGCGAGACAGGGGGGTTGGACCGACCCAAGTTCTGCTGGTAACGCTGTTATTGGTGTTTTTGGAACACGACATGAGAAAGATGGAGACTCTAGAGCTATTACAGGTTATGTTGCATTCCGTCCTTTTTTGTTAGACTACCAAACCTACTCAATTGCTTTTGGATTTTCTTACGTGGGAACTTTGCAAAATTTTTACGAACCGACAAACAACGTTAATGATGAGGATTTTGGAGGTGTTATTGCAGACTTAGAGGCTCAAGACATCGATGTATTCTTAAATTACCAAGCCTTCAACTTTTCGGTTTTAGGAAGTTTCCCACAAATTGGCGTACAATTCACCTTCGAAATAGGTTACCTACTTTCCAACTTACGGGCTTCCATAGAAGATATTCGTGTTCAAGACAGCGACTTCAATGGTGCTCTTTTTGACCTAAACCTACAGAACTACAATTTTAACCAACGCGATCACAGTTTGTACGTCTCATTTGAGATACGTAAACTTTTTGAGAGAAACTACTTCAATATTGTCAGTCTCTTTTTGTATTCTAACATCAATCTCAATAGTGAGAGACGTAATTCCTCCGCCAATGTAGATCTCACAATCCTTGGTGCAAATGATCAACTCGATGATAAGGTTCAAGATTTGACCAATGTTGTTGACGTCAATCTCGGTAATATAGGAAACATTGACCCAGAAGATGAAACTCTCGATGTTACTTATCTAGGTGCATACTTTTCATCACGCTTAATCAATATACCTTTTGGTTGGGAAGCGATAGGAGATCAATCGGGTATCGCCATAGAATCGATTGCTGGTATCGAGTATGGATATGGAGAATTTTTAGGGGCAGACGCTCATGGCGCCGCTCTGCAAATGGGGGGACAAATTACATTTTTCGAATTTGCTATTTTGAGTTTTGTCCACACATGGCATCAAAGTAACGATTTTGAAGATGAATGGAACATTACTTTTGCAGTGGGCTTGTATGGTGCTGTGTCTCCAAGTTCAACTCGAGTAGGTCCTTCAGTACAGGGATTTTAAACAAAACTTAATAGTTATTATCTTTTTTTTGAAAAAGTATATCTCATTGGTATTATTTTTGTTTATTCAAAAATAACATCAATGTAGAATGTAACTAACAAACAATCAAAATGTTAGGAGTTTATAAATTGAAATATATAATATTACTTAGCTTAGCCTTTGTAATGGCTGTATGCCCTTTTGCAGCAGAGGAAAAGTTTGAGGTAGTTTTAGACGCAAAAGGTAGCAATACCGATAACAGCGACTTTGGGTGGAGCATTCTTCTTGTTGACGGTAGCGTTGACCAAGATTGTGCAGTAAAACTTTTTTCTGCGCGTACTCGCGAAGTTTTCTTCGAAGGTAAAGTACAAGCAGGTGAAAGATTCCCTATCAATGTTAAAACAAGTGAAATGAGCCTAACAATCACCGATGGTGTTGCAGGTTCAACCGTAAACTGTACCGTACAGTGGAAGCTTGGAAAGTTCGACGAACTTTTCAGTCTGTCTATGCATACAAACAAAGCAGGTGCAGCACACTACAGCAGAGCTGTGATTGCAGAAAAAGATGCAAGTATTCGCGTCAACAATATCATGGCAAGCCACAACTGCGTTATCAAAATAAAGTTAGATAACGCGGCATGTTTTCGTCAAGAAGTACGTGCTGGTGAAATTTATACAGTTGATGGTATTTCTCAAAGCAACATGAAGGTTTCTGTTGCTAAGGGTCCAAAAAACCAAACTGTACACCTATCTTTGGATGTTGACATGGTGGGAAATGCTACTTTCCAATCAAGAAACAGTGTAAACGCCTTAAGTGCTTCCAGTAACTGGAGCATCATCAACGACAGTAATGCATACAGAGTTGAGTTCGATCAAACAACTGATGATACAGGATGTGTACATTCTGATTCTTACAATGTTAGCCCAAAAGGTTATCACCCACAAATCAAACTTCTTATTGTTAACCAAAAATTCAAGGACATTGTATTGAAAGTTAACGGTATTACTCTTCGCCCAGAATTTGGCATCTCTTTCAACGGACAACATTTCTACAGAGTTGGATTTGGTCTAAAGAGTGGTGAAGAACTAGAGCTTGGTTTGGTCGCAGAAGGTGGAAAACCAATGCATTCAACAAACTTTGCTTTTGTTTGCGAAAACTTTGACGAGCAAGAGTAATCCTCAGAATAAACGATACAAACAGTTTATCGTTATGAATAAACACAAAATCCCACTTCGGTGGGATTTTTTTATTTCAGGATAAACGTTTTTAAAATCTCCTCGCCAGTGACAAACATCTTGTTTTGGTATACAAATGGCGCTCTATCAATCTCATCTACACATTTCTGTTGATATACAATATTCCCATTGCTAAGATCGAATGCGTATAGCTCACCTAATTTAGAGCCACAATACAATCGATCTCCCACGATAACAGGCGAAGCTATTTCGCTGTCGACCTTTTGTTCCCATTTTAATTTTAGACGTTGTAAATCCACAGCATAGACATACCCCCCCTCACAACCAAAATATATCGTATTCTTATAAATGAGAGGTGTGGTTTCGACTCCATTTCGCACCTTAAATTGCCATTTTTGTTGCTTGTTTCCAACATCGATTCCGTACATCCTGCCACTGTTAGAGCCAAAGTAGATGGTGCGTCCCACCACAACAGGTGCGGTACGCACCCCACTTTCACTGCGAAAAGCCCAAACCTCGCGTCCGGTATTTTTCTTCCAACAATAGACCATTTTATTACTGCACGTGGCGATCACCATGTCTTTGTATAAAGCGGAATTCCCACGAAAATCGTAGGGACTACGTCTTCCTCGATGTGGTTTACTATCTTTTGGTACCACATCTTTTTTCCAACGCAACATTCCTCCATCAATCGCTATCGCAAAGAATTTTCCGTTGCGACAACCAACAAAAACGGTTTCTTCATCTACCATAATAGAGCGTGAAGGACTATTGATCTCAAAGTGCCACTGCTCAACTCCACTGTACATATCTAAACAATATAACTTTTGATAGTCACTAAAGTAAACACGACCATTCATTACTGCCGGAGTTGCCCTTACCTCGTGGTTCGTTGAGAAAGTCCACAACTCTGTTCCGTCGTTGGTTTTCCATGCCTGTAGGCCACCACGTCGTAAAGCAAAATAGAGGATATCTTCGCACACAACCGCTGCCCCTGCAGACTCATATCTTCCTAACTCAAATTTCCGTTCTGGTTGTAATTGTCTTACGTTTTGGGAATGTACACGCCTATTGTTTGTCATGTCACCAAAAATAAATGCTTGGTTTTGCGGAGCATGACGCGTTATTTCACAGGTAAATCTACTCCAGCGATGGTCTCGGGACAACGTAATTACCTCAACAGTTTTCTTTCCATACAGAATGGGTACTTCCTTGGTAAATTGTTGTTGGTTTTCCAATGTGTATTCGCGACCATTCACAAATATACGATGCAAGGAACTGCCTGGTTTTGCCTTTCCATGTATTGTCAGAGAATCTTTTTTTGATGGTAGGTCACCACTTTCAGAAAATGTAATTTTGTACATCTGTTGGCCGTGATTGGGATTTTGGCTAACACGCTCGTAGAACAAAATAAAACATACAATTGTAACAAAGATGAGTAAAGCTCCCATGACCGGCAAATGATATTTCCCCATCCATGCAATAAAAGAGGCCGCAAAACGTTTTTTTATGTGCGAAGATTTTCCTTCGCCAAAACGTTGTAACTCCTCGGCGAATTCTTCGGCGGTGGCAAAGCGCAAGTGCTTTTGCTTTTCAATTGCCTTGAGACATATCAACTCTAGTGTTTCGTGTATTTGTGGATTGAGCTGTCGCGGAGGTGCGGGTTTTTTGTGTATGAGTTGTGCGAGAATTTGCCATTTCGTTCCAGAGAATGGCACGCGTCCGGTGAGCATTTCGTAAAAACAAATCCCCAAAGAATATACATCTGTTTGTCCGTCAATTTTTTGATTGCTGCGCGCTTGTTCAGGAGACATATATGCTGGTGTTCCCAAAATTTCACCTGTTTGTGACAGTTTCGTCGTATCGCGGAATTGTTTTGCCAAACCAAAATCCATGACGATAGGTTCACCTTGTTTGTTGACCATAATATTCGAAGGTTTCAAATCGCGGTGCAGCAAATCATTTTCGTGTGCGTAGTGAATTGCGCGTGCTATCTTTGTCGTGATTTCAATAATCCGCGAAGTGGTGAGGCGCTTCATCGCGATCAGTTCTGACAGCATTTCGCCTTCGATATACGGCATCGTAAAATAATAACGATTATTCTCTTTATTCACTTCGTAAATCTGAATGATATTCGGATGTGACAATCTGCTCATGGCTTGGACTTCACGCAAAAAACGCTTTTCCTGTAGAGAGTTTGTTTCTCCCAACATTGCTTTTAAAGCAACTTGGCGGCTATCTCTCATATCTTCCGCAAGAAAAACACGCCCCATGCTTCCTTGTCCAATTTCAGATATAAGACGGTAATGACCAACTATTTTCATCTCAAATGCCCTTGACAAACAGAAAAAATTGTGTGGTTTTCCAACTTCAATACAATTCCCATCCAACATTCTTCGTTAAATCTTCGTAAAACTTTACAGACTTATAAAACTTTAATTCAATATAATCGTGGATATTTGATCCCCAAGCCCATACAGATATATGTGACCTTGTAGAATTTGTTTGTATGGCAAACATTTTTTGCTATAACAGAAGTCATACCTTAATTATAAAACGATAATGAATCTTTGTAAAAAAAATAATTGTGAAGGAGGGCGCGGTACCGCGCAACGAATATGGAAGAGTACACAAAAATATCACAAAAACAGTTTCTCGAAGATATAAAAGCAGGTAAAAAACTAGAAAACTGCGCAATTGACGAAGTTCACATCAACAGTGAAACCATCAACCGCGAAATTCAAATCGAAAACTGTACCATTGCAAAAATGACATTGCAAAACTGCATTTTCAAAAAACCAATCACATTCAATAACGTCACTTTTCAAGGCGAAGTGTCTTTGAACCTAGACAAAGAAGAACACAAGGAAGCCGGGCAGACGGTATACGAAAACGATGTGAATTTCTTAAAGTGTACCTTCCAAGATGTGCTGCACGCAAAGAGCGCTATTTTTGAAAAAGTCACCACGTTTGACGAATCGATATTTGAAAAAAGAGTTACTTTTGCCAAAGCACGTCTTTTAGACAAATCTTCTTTCGCCAAAACACACTTTAAAGAGACATGCCGCTTTGAGGCAACCAATTTCCATCATGTGACCACTTTCGAACAGTCGGTATTTTCTGACAAAGCCAACTTTAAAAAAGTATATTTTCTACAAACTTTTTTGTTTCGCAAAGTAAAATTTGAAAGTAATGTAACATTTGAGAATGCTACATTTACAGGTTTTGCGCGCTTCGAAGACATGGAATGCGCCGGAAAATTTAGCCTGAAAAAAGTCACCATGGATAGCAAGGGTTACTTTCATCGCGTCAAGCTCGGAGATGAAGGTATTTTTCGCGGAATTGTCTGCAAAGAAAGTCAATACTTTAGTTGGATGGAATGCGCCGGAGACATGGATTTTTCCGGCGTAGAAGCCCTATCATCTTTCTACATACAAGAAAGTAAATGCCAAGGAGAAATAAAATTTACCCGTAGTGTTTTTCATCATGACCTACATTTGATCGGTAGTTATTTCGGAAAACGAGTAAATCTGGGGCAAACAGTCTTTCACATGCGCCTAAACTGTACCGAATGTGTTTTCAACGAAGACGTGGTACTCTACGCGTCGAATCCGAACATTTTGCTCCTCAAACGTTCACAAATCGAAGGAAAAATAGCCTCGCACCGCGAAAAAGAATTTCACAAAGCCAAAGAAGTCTACGTAATGTTACGCCGTTGCTTTGACTACTGGGGAGAGCATGAAAATAGTGAATGGGCGTACTACAACTTTCGCAAAGCAGAACGCAAGGCTCACAAAAGCATCAACCCCCTAACCAAATTTAAATTGTTCTGCAATTGGTTGTTCTTTGATTTAGGTTGTGGTTATGGAACAAAGCCTATTAACGTCACCATTCTCGCTGGTTTTTTAATTTTTGTGTTCACCAGTATTTTTTGGAGCTTTGGACAATTTTTTGTTGTAGATCCCAGCTTAGGAGATACCACAAACGGTATCTCCTTTATGCAAGCTTTGTACATTAGTGCCATGAATTTTGTGACATTGGGGACAGAAGGAATTTCACCATCTTTTGATCACTGGATTAAGTACTTAGTCGCCATAGAAGGTTTTCTAGGTTTATTTCTCATGACAGTGTTTGTCGGTACTTACACACGCAAGATGGCCAAATAACCGTTCTTTTTGTTGTAATAGGGTGTAAATAGACTACATGCCCTATTACAAAACTTTTTCAGATGAAAGCTTGAATAATCGCGGTGATTGTGTATATTACAATGATAGGATAAGTTGTGTAATTTTGCTACAAACCATAAACCACCGTCTGTGTGATCCGTCTACCACAATTCAGTGTAACACAATCTACACAACAGACTATATCCTAGAACGGTTCGCTTTGTTTGGAAGATTAAAATTATGAAAAAGATAGCCATTGTTTCAGATATTCACGGTAACATTGAAGCCTTGACCGCTGTTCTTGATGATATCGAAAATCGCGGTGTGGACACAATATATTGTTTAGGAGATGTGATTGGTTATGGTCCTAATCCAATCGAGTGCTTCAATATTGCCACTCGTCGTTTTGAAATTATCATAAGAGGTAATCACGAAGAAGGCGTTGTTGACGGAGCCTATGGTGTTAGTGCAATGGCGAAAGACGCAATGGACTGGACAAGAGAGGTAATGAAACCTCAGTTTTATAGTCTACCTAACACAAAAAAACAATGGCATCTACTACAAAATTTACCTTTAATGTTTCGCGAAAACAATATGTTGTTTGTACACGGATCTCCACGCTGTCCGACCCAGGAGTACATTCTAGAAGACGATACCCAGGACATTTTTGGAGAAATTCCCGAAAAAATTGCAGAGATTTTCTCATGTGTAGATCAATTTTGTTTTGTCGGACACTCTCATAAACCAGGCATTATTACCGACAAGAGTGAATGGATTCCCTTACACAGATTTGACTACATTTGGGAAGTGAACAAAGGACAAAAAATCATTTGTAATGTCGGCTCTGTGGGGCAACCTCGCGACCGCGACAACCGTTCATGCTATGTTACCTTTGATGGTAAACAAATTTGTTATCATCGCATTCCTTACGATTGGTCACAAACCCAAGAAAAAATTCGCAAATTACCAAAGCTCGACAATCGTTTAGCAGATCGTTTAGAGGTGGGTCACTAATGAAAAAAACAGTGAACAAAAATGTCAAAAAAAACAGTGCCTCCTTCGCACAATTTGCTCTCAACTCCATAGATGACAATGTAAAATATTCATCAAAAAACAATTTACTACTCCCGGCTCTTATCGTAATCGGTGCGTGGATTGTTTTTGCTTCCACAGGTTTACAAGAAGCCTTCAAAAGTATCACCGACTTGCAACAGATGATGGATGTATGGCAAAACGGTGGGCAAGCCCTAGATCAATATCTACAAAACAATACCACTGCCGAGCAGTCTTCGTGGTGGGATGGTGTTTCCGGTCTTTTTAGTAGCGAAGAGCAACCCAAAGAAAAGATGTCCGGTTTCCAAAGAGGCCTCATTGTCAATAGCGCGACAATTCTTGCCCTTGTGGCTTTCCTTTCGCTAGTATGCATGCGTTTTGGCAAAGCTACGTGGCGTGATGCAACAATTGTCACAGGTACACTGTTGTTGCCACTACTCATTGGAATGTTCATTAGCTATGTTCTATTTAAAATGGCCACAAAATCACAGTCAGAAAATCTTCCAGGCATTTTATATTCACTGGGGTTAGGAATTGTAATGACTGCTTTTATGACGGCTTTTATTATGCTCTATGTCAATATACAAAGTGCTCTTGGTATCATGCAACGCAAACGCTACTATACAACGATAGGTGCTGTATTTGTTGCTCTTGCCGTTTTTGGCGGCCTTACTTATTCTCTTTCATAAGATAAAACGATGACACAACACCCTTCCGACAATCACTGGCATGAAATGTGGCGCGACAACCGCATTGGATTTCACCAAAGCGAAGTATCTGCTTTTTTAGAAAAATATTGGGAAAATAACCACCGCAACGTATTTGTGCCGCTGTGTGGCAAAACCAAAGATATGGTATGGCTTCGCGAACAACAACATCGTGTGATAGGTGTCGAATTCAATGAAACTGCTATTCGCGACTTTTTCGGCGAAAATGAAATTGAACATACCGTAGAACGTAAAGAAAATTTACATCTCTTCCACAATGAACATTACCAACTCTATTGTAATAATTTTTTTGATTTACCCATTCTTTCAGAAGTAGAAATAGTTTTTGATCGTGCGGCATTGGTAGCCTTACCAATAGATATACGCAAAAAATATGTGGAGTACTTAAAAAAAATCACCCCAAACTGCATGCGTATATTACTCATCACTTATGAATACGACCAACAACAAATGTCTGGTCCTCCATTTTCCATTACACACGATATGGTAAAAGACTTATATCATGATCACGAAACTATTGACAAACTAGACGAAAGAGACGTTCTACAGTTGTTGCCAATGTTTCAAAAACGCTTGTCTTTTATGAAAGAATGCGTTTACCAAATTCACAGATAAACTATTTCGAAGTAATGAAATCGATGAAAATTTCTCCTCGCAAAAAAATAATTTTCGCTAGTGTTGCCACTTTGGTACTTTGCAGTGTTGTTTTTTTGATACTAGAAATTTACTTACGTATTGCAAAAGACTACGTTGACTTAGATCAATTCACCGGAAAAAAACCTGGAGTTAGTAATCCAAATAAACAGTGGGCATTTATCGACGCCTTTTGCGCTTTTTCACCGCAGCCAGGACAAAGATACACATTTGGCAAACTCACCAACAAAACAGTAAACGACCACGGTTTTTTCTCTACACCACCCATCAGCGCAAAAAAACCACAAGGAACAATACGTATTTTATTCCTCGGAGGCTCTTCCACTGCGGGAACAGGACATAATCTTCAAGATACCGACACTTGGCCATGGCAAACAATAGATCTTCTACGTAAACGTCTACCGACAAAAAAAATCGATTTTATCAATGGCTCCTGCGCCGGATATTCAACATTTGAATCTTACGGGCGTCTATGGAGTCGTTTACGGCACTTCTCTCCAGATATCGTAGTGATGAATCACGCGTGGAATGAAATGCAGTACTTCGCACAAGCGGAAAATATTCACCAGTGGCGTGTTTTAAAAAATAGTTCGTGGAAATTTCAAGATATCCACAAAGTCGTCAAACTATATGAGCCGCATTGGGTAGATCATTTCGTCAAATACTCGCAATTGCTCATCAGAATACGTTTTCAATTTTCCACGCTCATCAACGGCGAAATCGGACAGGTGGCAGAACAAGAATTGCAAACCGACTTCAACCACAAAGGCTTATCTATTTTACAGACAAATTTTAAATTAATACGCGAAACATGCTCGGTAATCGACGCAAAACTTTTCGTCGCCAAACAAGCGACATTGATCTCCACAAATACTCTCCCACAACATCGCACCAAATGCCGCTGTGAATACCATGGATTTAATTACGACGCACACATACGAGCTTTTGAAGCCATATACAACACCATTGATAAAGAATTTGCCGCCAAATCGGTAATCGACCTGACATCGTTATCTGGACAACCTGATTATTTTTTCGACCATGTGCATCCCACACCACTAGGATGCAAAAAAATAGCGGAAATTGTCGCGGAAAAACTTGTGTGGTATATCAAAAACAAATAGACTATCGTAGAACGAACGTCTGTCTTCATTTACACTATCGGGCGGACACAAGGTCCGCCCCTACAACGCACTTTGTTAAAGATTGATTTATGTTGTGCGGTTGCATCTCATTTCAGCAAAGCATTAATCAAACCATAAATCCCAAAACGCACCATGTAATTTATTTTGTAGTTGGGAAAAGATTTCACCAGCAACTCTTCTATTTTCTTGTGGTGCACACCGGCTTTCTCTCCTTGTAATTCCCCCTTACTGTTCCCCAAACTCACAATGTAGTCACGAGTAATTTGTTGTGCGGTTTGCAGATAACGTATTTGCTGTTTAGCGGCAGCTACAGCGTTTACCGCTTCACCGCGTCCACCGTATACAGTGTAGTCTGCGTAACTTTGCGCAATGTAGTGTAGGTGTTCGATCCACAAAGAGATCGTTGCCTGCGCTTGTTGATGGACAATGCCACCTTCTAGCCATGCGTGGGCTTTATGATGGACTAAATCTCCTACAAATAGCGCCTTTGTTTTTGGAAAGCACCCCAATGTTTGTGTAGAACTTACTCCTGGTTTGTCGCGCTCTTCTAAAACTAGCTTTTCCCCGTTCGCTAAATATATCTCTAACGTTTTCTCAAAAACAATATCGACAGTCGGCATTTGCGGATATGTTTCCTCGGTGAACATTTTGGCAATGTGCACAAAGTAGTATTTCTTATAGCCATGCACTTCAGGTATTGCCATGGCGGTACTTTGTGAGCAAATCACTTGTACACCCTCTGCCTGAAATACAGTTGCGCCATTGAATTTGTCGGGATTGGGATGGGTGATCACCAAATACGAAATCGGATTTGTGGTTTTTGTGCGCAAAAAATCAATCGCCTGCTGCGCAATTTGCGGTGTAAACTGACCACCGAAAGCGATGACTTCTTCGCCATTGTCATAAAAAAAACTTTTGGTATTAAAGCCGCTAGCATCACTTTCGAAAACATAAATACTTGTTTCGCTATACAAAACGCTGCTGAAAATGACAAGTGTTGTTATTAACCATTTCATTTTTTATTCCTTTAAAGTTGATTTCCATTGATTATGCTCCTATTCTAACGTATATTCTTTTGGCATTCTTCAGCACAAAAGACAATTTATTGCTTCAAAACGACAAATAATCACATTGTATAGGAATTTGCTAGTATGCGATGGACAAACTTATGGAAATAAAAAGTTATCGTGGGGTTATGGACGACGCGCACAGCCAGCGCCACAAACACAGCACACATCAGATATTGACGGTACGCAAAGGAGTACTCCTTTTTGCCGATGACTACCGGCAAAATATGTTGTGTGGGGAAAACGCGGCTTTTGTGCCAAAGGGGTTATTTCACCAAGCCCAGGGAATTAATACGCAATTTGATACGGTGTATTTTTGCGATGAAACGTTTTGTCAATTAAGCGGATATAATACAAATCAACTTCCACAACAGGTCATTGTATTTCAAACGTCGCGTTTATTTCACCAACTATTGCGAGAAATTTCCCGGGATTCTTCGGTGGAGAGCGTCACTGGCAAAACGGCGCTAAAATTACTGTTGCACATTTTTTTGGAGCACAAAAAACAACTATTGCCGATTTCGCTTCCCAAAAGCAATGATTCGCGTCTTGCAAAAGCCCTCAATTACATCGATGAAAATTATCACGAGGTCATACTTCTAGATGATTTGGCAACTGTCGCAACAACGTCTAAACGCAATTTAGAACGCATTTGCAAACGCGAACTGCATATCAATATTAGTGAGTATATATGCATGCGTCGTATTTTTGCGGCAACAATTGATCTCGTAACTACCGAAGATTCAGTGCTAGAGGTTTCGTTAAATGCAGGATATAATTCGCTCAGCTCATTTTATAAGGCATTTCACAAGCTGGTAGGAAAAACCCCAAAAGACTATCGCAATTCATCTTTGTTTCTGTGATAGCATCAAAGAGAACAATAAAAACAAATTAAGATGCATTACGCCTGTGGAGAGGCATGAGACTTGTTGTTTTCAGCGAAGCTGAAATCTACAAGGCGATGGTGAAGGCACCAATATGAAAACGATACTCTTATCTAATCCCCTAATATCGTGTGTACTTGCGACTTCATCAGTAACAGAGATACTGTAGGATACAAATACAGCACGAAAGGTAGATTTACAAAAAATTTTGCACGTGGCATCGTTAAAAAACTTAACTTTCTTTTAGTAAACGCAGAATCAAATCTTTGGCATTTCCATTTGCCGATAGATTATTTTTGGTACATAGTTCACGCAGTTGTGAAAGAGTACAAATACTTTCCAACAAAGTTAAAATTTCCTCGTGATCAATGAGCATGATGAGTTGGTTGATGTCATTTTTGGTTTTATCTTTGCTCATGACATAACCGCATTTTTCCATCAACTGCCGGATATCTTCACTGTGAATCACTTTATTTTTGATGATTGTATCGATACGTTTGGTAACACGTTGTTTTTTGTTTTTGTCGGTTTCCACCTTAATGCCATGTACACTGAGAATTTTTTCTTGCTTTTTAAAATCTTGCTCGCGTTCTAGAAGTAGTTTATTTTGCAGCGCAATGCGTTGTTCTTTTTGATTGATTTCCTCTTCGCGCTTTGCAAGTAACGAGCTTTGTTCCTGGAACTGCGCATGCATTTCGATATTATCGTCAATCCATTTTTGTGCGTGTTCAGCAAACTCGTTTACCGTACTTTCTAATTTGGCATATATGGTCTTCAATACCGGATCAGGTGTATCGGCTTTATCTATTTGTTTTTGCAAACTTTCCAGCTTAGCGCTCATTTTGCGCAGTGTATTTTGTTGACGTATAATTTTCTGCTGGCCAATGCGCATTGTCTCACGCATTTTTACTTTCTGTCTTTTGCTGGTTTCAATTACTTTTTGCGCGCGATGGAGAACGTCTTCTACGGTCTCCCCTTCACAGGCGCGTTTTTTACATTTGGCAAACAATTGCTCCAAGTAGCTAAAAATATAGCCTATACTGGAACTGTACTCCCAAATCCCGTGAACTTCGCGTTGCAAAAATGGAAACATAAGTTCTTCATGCCGCGGCGGCGTAAAGAGGTGCTTCATCCAAAAGCGATTTAGTGTATTGGTCGCGAGCATACACACCTCTTTAAACGATGGTTTGCGCAGGGTAAATAGGTGGCGAATTTTTCCAATAATTTTTTTGGGAACGATGTTAATGACACCATGTTTCCCCGTCCAATGATCTTGGCGACAGGTAAAAACCAACACCAAATTATTCGAGCTTTCAATAAGCTCGCTAATGTCGACAAAAAGCTCTTTGATGAGACTTTGAATTTTATTTGTCGGATAAATTTTATGAAAAATGGTAAACGTTTCTTCAAATTTATCTAAACCAATACAAATGGTTCGATCTCCCTTAGAGATAAGGTATAAAAGAGCCTTCTTTATGGCAACAAGATCATTATTGTTGCTAAAAATTTCATTGACGACACTTTCACTAATATTTTCGGAGAGTCCCATGCGCAAGAACTTCTCAAACCAATCGAGTTCTTCCACGTTCAGAGATGACTTCTTCACCGCTTCGACGATCAGAGTGTCTTGCGGCAATTCTCCAAGTAAATATGCAAAATCCCCACTGCTTTTTGCTTTCTTACGCAACTCATCTTGTGGAATATCTGTCGACAATTTTGTGGAAGAAAAACCATCGTCTTGCAAAAGTTCTAGCATAGTATTACGCAAAACATTTGTACATATCGTTTTTAGAGCGCATACTCTTTTTTGAGGGAAGGAAAATGATATTAGAGAGTCAAATATTTGACGCATCAAATAATAGTCAACCGCTTTGCGCCCAGGAAAAGGTTTTGTTCCGAGATATAGAGCTTCGTATTTGGTCGCTTCTACCTGTAACCAATTGAGTAACTGTGTTTTTCCAGCACCTTTTTCCCCAACCAAAAAGATCCATTGACTGCTACGGTTACTTCCATATGCAAAGTCGGACAAACACGAACTAAGCTCGTTTTTTACAATGTAGTTGATTTCTTCCATAAAATTTTCAGTAGGTAGTTTGCTACCTGCATCTTTTAGGTTAAATCCACTAAATGGGTTGTGTTCGCCATTAGCAATTTTTTGCCATTGTTTATTTGCTTGTTCTAGTTTTTGCGCACTTATATTTGCAATGTTTTTCGATGGCATATCTTTTTACTTTCCTATATAATATGTAGCAGTTTTGGCAAATTATTTAGAGGAAAAAACACGGTGGGTATCATGGAAAAATCCACTTGTAATGCCCTTATGTATTGTACTATGACTTTTGTTTTCGTCAATGTAAATTCTGTTTAAATGTGAGGCATAGGATGCTAAGGATCGTATTTTTTTTAAGTTTGAGTTTCAGTATTATCCTAGTAAATGCGCAAACTACTCCTAAGCCAAAGGTACTATTGCGAACTGTGGAAGCGGCGACGAATTTTCCAGCGTTTAACCGTTTTCTTGAAAAACAGGGTGTGCCAATACTACAGCAACAACTGAATGCCAACATTCCTTATATTGATGTTAAAAATAACGACAAAGCGCGTTACTTTGGTATCGCACGTGTAGCATCTTACAACTACTACTATGTAGAAGCCCAAAACAGCCATCCACGTAAATCACTACTAGGAAAGGTAGTGCTAACCTTATTTGTATATGATGTAGAGCAACAACAAACTGTTTTAAAACGCGACTTTTTAGGGGTACACGCCATCGCTTATGATCCCGGCGAAAAAACAGGACTTGTTGTTTTAAAAAAAGCATATCAAGAGGCCGCTCGTGTCGCTTCTAATTACCTAGATGTTCCACTATACGGAACGATTCTCGCCGTGAACAGCGAAAGTATAACCGTGGATATCGGCTCTTTTCATTCTGTCAGTGCCAATGACAAACTCGACGTGATGGATGCTTCGGGTAAAAGCCTAGGATTCGCGGAAGTACTTTCCTCTGCTCTTAAAAGAGAACAATGCAAAGCATATTTTTCTGCGCACAATGAGCAAGTTCAACCAGGTAATAAAGTACGCCTAGTCATAGATCGCCCGCAAGAGCTAAAAAGCAGCAAAGAGCTAGACCAAGAGGCCATAGATAAATCCATGCAAATGCGCAACGTCGCGTTTACCAAACAAAATATATCGCCCAATCCGCCGTTAAAATTGGAAGTAGATATTTCACATCGCGACCACACGGTGTACATAGGCGAAAAAATGCGTTCTATCGCTCTATATGTATATGGCTTTGATGCATGGGAAGATGAAATTACCGTCCGCGACAATATAACGTGGAAACCTGACGATTGGGAGATAAGTAGTAGCGTCAAAGGAGATTTTTTACTCGCAGCAAATAAGTTTGGACGTATTGACCTGCAAGCGTGCTATACCACTTCGGTAACTCAAAAGCGCGTCAAGTCCGCCGTCATTCCTTTGGAAATAAGACAATTAAAAAAAATAACTTTCGCAACGCCATACGTAGTGGTTTCACCACAGCAAGAATCCAAACTCGAATTGCAAACTGTTTACAATGAACAACAAGTTTTAGGTGTAGACGCCTTACAGTCGGAGTTAGTGTGGGAATACGACACAAATGTTGTCGAAATCCGCAATGGTCATGTCATTGCCAAGAGTTCACCGTGTAACACTCTGGTGAAAGTGCATTCGAAAAGTGTGCCACAAATGATCGCACACCTCAATGTGATTTCATTTGTATCCGCACAGGTTCAAATACTAGAGTGGCCCGAGCGAATACTACAAAGTAATGAAACAATTACACTTGATCACAAAGAAAAAATACGCCTCACTTGGAAAATTAAGGGCTTGCAAGAGAAAGTTTTTCATCCGCTTGAAATAGCATGGCACATTAGTGAGCCACAATGGGGAGAGATCAACAATGATGGAAACAATTTATTTTTCGTTGCGGGATTAAAAAAAACGATTACGCCCATAAAGGTAACAGCGCAAATCAAAAATGTTGCTCATAAGTCTTTACACAAACACACGACAGCGACCATGTGGATTGAGATTCGTCCTCCTCTTTTTTCCACAAAGACAATTATTATTGGTAGTATCACATTATTATTTTTAGCTTTCGCGTTGGTGATTACCAAAAAAATTCTTCGTGCACGCAAACCATATCCTATACCGCGAAAGTTCAATGTATGCTACCTGCAATTACAGGATAGCAAAAACGTCCGTTATGTTTATTTTGTGCATAAAAAATCCGTTATCATTGGAAGATCCTCAAGCTGTGACATTCAAATTTACCATACAAATACTCATGGAAATCCGAACAAAGAAATGACAAACTTTATCAGCCGCAAACATTGTCAGCTAACATTAGAGGACAATAAGATATGGTTAGAGAAACTAGCGCAGACAGAAAAACACAACATTACGGTGGTCAACGAAGATAAAAAAATTGAGGACGGTATCAAGCATTGTATGTTGGATGGAGATACACTAAAGATAGGACGGTTGCAACTCAAAGTGAATTTATGGCATAATAAAAGTAAACAATTAGAATGTATGCGTCTACAATATGTAAATAACCCACACAACCATGAAGAATTTGTGGTGATTTTCCACCGCGCAAATTTTGGATCGGGTGTAGAAGTGCCCATTCGCATTCGCGAAAATATACCAGAAGTTGCCGGTGAATTTCTCGCACAGCAAAACCATATTTTTATGCGTGCTTTTACCAAGAAAAATTTTCTGAAGTCACTTTTTGTCAACAAACAACCTCGACCTTTAGTTGCAGGAGAAACCATCACCATCGGCAAACAAAAAATGACGATATGTTTAGAAGAAGATTAGGAAGTTCTTATGCCTAAAGTAAAAGATTTGTCTATTTTAATGACGCGCAAAGATCTAGCCAACGAAGACCTTAGTCAACTAAAGTTTTCGCCGGGATTTATCATTGCCGATCGCTACGAGTGTATCGAGCTTATTGGCGCTGGTGGAATGGGTGCTGTTTATTTGGTCAAAGATCACATTCTCGACAATGAGCTCATCGCATTGAAGGTGCTCCTTCCTAAATTTTTAGGTGATGAAGAAGCGAAAAAACGTTTTCGCAAAGAAGTCGCCATTTCGCGAAAAATTTTCCATCAAAATGTACTGCGCACTTACGACTTGGGCACATTTGAGTCACTAGATTTTTTTACGATGGAGTATGTCCAGGGACAAAATCTTCGCGAATGGATGAAAGAGCAACATACCAAGGGAGACATTCCGCTTGAACAAATCGCCGATATTTTGGTCAATGTCCTTGAGGGTCTAGAGTGTGCACATAAACTAACCGTACACTGCGACATCAAACCCGACAACATCCTATTATGCAAGAGTGCCCCCTACTACCAGGTAAAAATTTGCGACTTTGGTATTTCGCGCATTCAAAATAACACACAGTTGACCTATACAAGTCGCATTATGGGAACCTACAACTACATCGCTCCTGAAATACAAGAGAACGGTAAGATAGATCGCCGCATTGATCTTTACTCTGTCGGAGTTATTTGTTATGAAATGCTCACCGAGAAAATGCCAATAGGACGGTTTAGCTTACCTCGGGAACTACGCCCCGACTTGCCAGAAGCCATTGATACATTTATTGAAAAAGCTCTCGCTTACGAACCAGAAAATCGTTTCCAAAATGCCGAAGAAATGAGTGAAGCTTTACAAGATTTCGTCAGCCCAAATAAGCGTAGTGCAAAACGTATGAAAAAAGACGCCCAACGCCAGCAACAAGAACAAGAGAAAGAGCTTACTGAGTTAAAAGAAAAATTAGATAGCCGCGGAAAAAAACTCTCGGAATTGGTCGTCAGACAACAGAACTTACAAGAATTACTAGAACAACGAGAACAAGAACTCGCCCAAAAACAAACGCAACTAGAGCAAAAAGTCGCCATTATCGAAAAACAAAAAAAAGACTTAGAACGCAAGAACAAACAGGTACAAGAAAAACAAATCGCTTTAGAAGATGTCGAAAAAGAACTTAAACATCGCAAACAACAGATGGAAAAAAACTTTCGTGCCAAAGAACAAGATTTTCGCAAAAAACTAGAGGCACAACGAGTGCAATTTGAAAAAGAGAAAAGTGCCTTCGAACGCCATCGTCAACAAGTCATCGAAGAAACCGACAAGATCGCCTTGCATAAGAAAAAAGAGGTTTCTCTTTTTGAAACAGCAAAGCTGAGTTTCAAAAGCATTGCCACTAAACGCAGAACCAAAGCACCTTTTGCCACTACACTTTGGAACGAATGTTGGCAAGAACAACACGAATACTTTAATTTCACCCATAGTAGTTGGAAAAGTCTTGCCGTGGCCAAACAAAAAAGATATGCACAGCAATACCAAAGATGGTATGCACAGCAACATGGATATGCGACAGAACAAATTTTTGTCGCCGGAGAGATCCGTGTCGCAATGATGTTAGTTCCTCCAGGTATTTTTTTTATGGGTGGAGAAGAACACGACAATGAAAAGCCTACACATAAAGTAACCATTGATCGTCCTTTTTGGATGGCAAAGTATCCGATCACCCAACATCAGTGGTACAGTGTTACAGGTAATAAACCGTGGCAAGGGAAAAAGTACGGAGAAGAATTTCCAGGAAGTGCCGCCTCTTACATTAGTTGGAAAAAAATTCAAGAAGAATTCTTTGCGGTTATTGGCAAAGAATTTCGTTTTCCTAGCGAAGCACAATGGGAATATGCCTGTCGCGCAGGAACAACCACCAACTATTATTGGGGCGAAGACAAAAGCAAAATAGGCGAATATGCTTGGTATTCGGCAAACAAGAAAAAAAATACCCCGCATTTAGTCGGTCAGAAAAAACCCAATATGTGGGGATTGAGTGATATGATTGGTAACGTTTGGGAATGGTGTGGGGACTGCTGGAGTGAAAACTACCATAAGACTCCTGTAGATGGTAGTTCGTTAAAGACAGAGAGTAGCACGCGCTCACGACGCGGCGGAAGTTATTGGTCTTTTGCTCAAGATTGCCGTTCTGCGTGCCGTACGTCAAATCGTGCGGACAATTGCTGGGATGACTTAGGATTTCGCATTTTGCGTAAAATTAAGTAGTTTTTCGGTCAGGGTCACGGTCAGGATCACGGTGACTTAATAAGTAAGTGTCATTCAATAAAAGACTTACAAATTCATGTCATTCCCGCGAAAGCGGGAAACCAGCAATACAAATTTGACTTGAAAGCGTCTGGTTCCCTGATCAAGTCAGGGATGACACGTAGCATAAGTCTTCATTATAGATTGTTTACGCTTAAGTCAATGGCATTGAGGGTCAGGGTCAGGGTCACGGTCAGGGTCACGGTGACGATTACGGCTACGGTGACGATTACGGCTACGGCTACGGTGATTATCGTGGAATTGAATTTTGTTTTTCGGTTGCACACGAACGTTCAAAAATTTTTAATATACAATTACTATGAAGAGAGAAGCCATGGATGATGCAAAAAAAACCAAAACCACAAAGTGGTATGTGCGCGTTCTACGCTCCACATTGTTGGGAATATTTCTCATTGCGATTAGCATCCGATTATTCGGTGACTTTTTAATTTATTACAATCAGCGTTATCCCATTGGCGATTGGAATACAGAAGGTATTAAGGGGTTAGAAGAACATACTATTCGCGTGGGTAATAAAGTAACTTTACATGGATGGTACTTCCCCGGACAGGCAGATAAGGAATTTTTACTGTTTCTACATGGAAATGCCGGAAATATCACCACGCGTAAAGCGCGTGCAAAATTATTCCAACTTATGGGATACTCGGTATTTTTATTTGATTATCGTGGTTATGGAAAATCAACTGGTTCTCCATCGGAAAAAGGTATATACAAGGATGTCTCTGCTGTTTTTAAATATGTGCAGAGTAACATGAAACCGAAAAAACTTGTACTTTTTGGAGAATCTATCGGTGCCGCTTTTTCGATTTATCTGGCAACAAAGCAACCGGTACACGCTCTTATTTTAGAAGCCCCTTTTATGTCTATTCATGATATGTCAAGTGTATTATTTGGATTTCGTCTACCAAAGTTTCTTTTGAGTTCCAAACTTCCTTCCATTGAACGCATTAGAAACATTTCCTACCCCACAATGGTAATACATGGTACGGTAGATAAGGTAATACCTTTTTCACATGGCAAGAAAGTTTATGAAGCATCTCCCGCATCACACAAATCTTTCATTCGCGTGGAGGGTGCAGGACATAACGGAATCTATCTAACGATAGGTATGACTAAGTTTATGAAACCAATAGTAGAATTTCTAGAAAAGATAAAGCAAAATGACTAGTGAAATTCAAAACCAAGAATCACATTTTTTTGATTACTATGACTTTTTGGGCATCCCTCCTGCAGCACCGCCTAACTTAATATATTTGGCTATACTTAAAATCGAAAAATCTCTAAAAGATAAAACATTTAGTGACGAAAAATACGTTGCCAATGTCAAAAAAAACTTAGCGAATATATACGATCGTCTGCTCAGTGAAGAAGAAAAAAGACTACAGTACGAAAAGGAGTGGCTCGACTACTACTTTCCTCGGGACCAGTACCAAACAAACATTAAGTCAATGAAGTTAAACAGTCACAACAGTACTCTGTTATCAACGGGGCTTAAAGAAAAATCAGCTCCTCTCGTAAAAGAACCCAAAAAAAATGAAATCTTCGATTACAGTAGTGATTTTAGTTATTTGATGATGTGTGATCGCCCCAAAGAAAGAAATGTATTTTTCTTAGACACAGAACAAGAAATACATCTACCACCATACTCAGATTATATTCATTTCAAAAAAGACCAGTTTTTTCTCTCGACACATGGAGAGGTTAAGGTGTCCATCATTAATGACGCCTTGGGAAAACACGTCATTTGTTCCACAGCTTCAAAAGAAATTCCTTTACATATTGGAGATCGTATGGAATTTGAAAGTGGAACGCGTTTAATTTTACGTGGATTCTACACAAAACCTGCGACAAATACGGCAACAAAGAAGTGGGGTATTCATCTCGTACAAGAAAATGTCATTCTTCCGCTGGAAGAAAATAAAAACTATGTTTTTGGACGCAATACGAGCGATATTCGCAGTTTGTCTTTTGATGAAGATTTATTTTGCTTTGTAAACATCGGCAGACGCGAACGCAGTATATCACGCCAAAATTTCCAAATGTTCCACCACGCTGGTGATTGGTATCTAAAAGATCTAGGTAGCCGCTACGGAACGACGCTTGACCTCGACCACCACAATAAATTCGAAACGCTCATTGGTGGTAGTATTATGAAACTAGAGATAGGACGCATTCGCCTCGGCTATGACAAGTCTTATTTGATCGAAGTCAATGAAATAGAAAAACTAGAAAAAGCGACGCCTTTGGAAATCGAAACATACGATTACACCACAATTTATGATATTCCTTTATTTTAGGTCAAAATTATGAAATACATAATTTTATGTGTCGCAAGTATTGTATTACTCCATGCACAAAGCCAAAAAGCTATCATCGAGCTCGAAAAGCAACGCTACGTGGCAATGACAGAAAATGACCAACCGTTTTTACAAAAAATCCTAGCAGATGATTTAATTTTTACTCATGCCAACGGCGTTGTAGAATCAAAAACCTCGTTTTTGCAACGTTTAAATAAGAAAGACCTTATATACCGATCGATACAACTACAAGACGTAAAAGCAAAAATATACGAAAATTGCGCGGTCGTCACAGGTACTTCAAATATTATTGCTCAGGGTGGAAAGCAAAAGGTAAATTTAAGTCTACGCTTCACGACAGTGTATATCTTAAACAAAGCAAAAAAATGGAAAGTTGTTGCGTATCAATCCACACGTATAATACAAATGAACAAAAAATCTTAACCTGTTAATTTTTTATAATAAACAAAAGATTCATCTAAATTTTACTGTTTTTTTGTATATAAAAAATTATAATTGTTAACTGTACTTTTTTGTCTTAGAACGATAACCCATACTTTGATGTTTATTGCGTAGAGTATTAACATGCATCAAGCTTACATTTTAGATACCACAATGCTATTACAAAACCCCTTTAATAGCAATATTGCTAAACAATTTAGCAACTATAATGGCTTTGATGGTTCCACTTTGGTGAATATATCCACAAAAGTTTGCCCTAAAACACAAGAAGTCCACGAAACATTTCGCAATTTCATATTGAGCGAAGGATTCTCTTGTATTTTAGGAAAAGCTGCCGTTAAAAGAAATGCGTATCGTTTTGGGCTTTATGCAAATATGAATGATGACGGTACTCTACAAGGTGTCGCGCATGATCTGTACAATTTTGTGGTAGAGAGACCTACTTTCGGCGATAAATTTTCTACCTTTGTCGCATGCTTTCAGCAACCACAAATAGAAAATGAGCAACATTTTGAAACAACCATGTGGAAATTTTTATATCGTTTACAACAGCTAGATCAACAATATCATACCTATGACCCTGCTGTCAGTTCTAATCCAGAGGATAATGACTATGCGTATAGTTTTGGGCGGTGTGCATTTTTTATTGTCGGTCTACATCCAAAAAGTTCACGGTCAACAAGAAAGTTCGCTTACCCGACAATCGTGTTTAATCCTCATGTGCAATTTCGTAACCTAAAGGAAACACAAAAGTTTTCTAAATACCAAAAAATCATTCGCCAACGCGAATTTAAATTACAAGGAAGCATCAATCCTAATCTTGCAGAATTTGGTGAAGCTTCTGAAGCAAAACAATATTCGGGTAGGCATGTAGAGAAAAACTGGGTTTGTCCTTTTCATGCAAAAAAAATAGATAAATCGTGAACGAATTTTCACTAAAAAAACAATACAACGAGTTTATCGTACATCGCGATTGGCCAAATGCCCTTGCCGTTATACAAAAAATACTCGCCACCCGTCTAGAACCTCTCATCACACTTTACATTAAACAAGGCATTGTGTTTTTAAAAATGCGGCGCTACCGCGAGGCAAAGAAGAGCTTACGCAATGCATTGACAATCGAGGAAAGAAGTTTTGAAATTATCGTGGCAAAATTGGCCACCGAGTATGACGAGTGTGTTGTCAAACACTTGTGGAATGAAGCACTTACTATTATAGACATAGCCATTGAAATACATCCAAATCCCACCACGCGTTTACACCGCAAACGCGGTATGGTACTAGTTAAAACAGGTGATTACCAACGAGCGCTCCATGTTTTGCAAAAAGTAGAGGAAAAGGAGCCTTCCCCAGAACTGTCCAACCTGATCACCAAACTCGAGAAAAAAGTACGAAAACAAGCGGCCAGTAGCGATACAGTTTTTGAAAAAGAGGTCCAACAAGTCGTAAAAAGAGATATCAAAGACCCGCAACTTGTTGAACAAGAGTCTATCAGTCGTTTGTTAGTTGTAGAAGATGAAACTCACTTCGATCCACAATCCTTTCACAAAGGCGTCAATGTTTTACGAAAAGATTTTGCTCATTACAACTTACTCTCTATTCTTGGGAAAGGTGGAATGGGCGAAGTTTACAAAGCCTATGATACAAAACTCGATCGCATGGTTGCTTTAAAAATAATATCAGCAGTTGATGAATCTTCGACGAGAATAGAACGTTTTTTACGTGAAGCGAAAGCCACCGCGAAGTTGCGCCACCCAAATATTATCGCTGTTTACAATAGCGGCAAATTTGAAAATCACTATTACTTTGCCATGGACTATATCGACGGAGCCTCTCTTAAAAACTATATTCTGCAAAATTCTCCCAAAATAATGGACATTGTCCGCCTGATGATACAAATAGCCGAAGCCATCCAGTTTGCTCACGATAATGCCATTATCCACCGCGATATCAAACCTGCAAATATAATGATCACCCAATATAACGTCCCCAAAGTAATGGATTTTGGTCTGGCAAAAGTATTACATGATACAGAAAATCTATCTAAAACAGGCGAAACGATGGGAACACCTGCGTACATGTCACCGGAGCAAGTGTACGGACAAAAAATGGATTTGCGTACCGATATATATTCTCTGGGTGCAACCCTATACCAAGCCATCACACATCGACCTCCCTTTCAAGGGGAAAACCACTTAAACATAATGTATCAAGTTGTCAATAAAGACGCCATCCCCCCAAGAACATTAAACCCCGATATTCCCGTTGAAATTGAAGCCATTTGTTTGAAATGCCTGGAAAAAAAACCACAACGCCGTTACCAAAATGTACAAACATTTATTCGCGATCTACACAATTACCAACAACATTTGCCTATTAGTGCACGTCCACTTACCGTGTTCATACAACTACGAAAATTTGCCCTGCGACACCGCACCATTATCGCGGCGTCTTTATTGGTTGTTATTAGTTTTTTTTGTGCCGGTATTATCGCCACAGTACAATGGTGGAGAGCAGAAGAACAAGCACGTATCGCACAACGCGAAAAATTACAAAAAGAACAAAACTATCTTGCCGCCTCTATACGTTTAGCAAAAATAGCTCTTACCAAGGCAAACCAGGCAGCCCAAAATGGCTCATGGCGCGAAAGTGGAGCATTTTCAGGGATTGCATTAGATGTTGTCAAACAATTTAATGATCCAAGTACACATTTGCTGCGAACACAATCTCACAGCTTTATTCGCCAAGCCTTGCACAGTGAAAATTTGCTATGGGAAATTTTTTATTCGCAACCACCTCTCTATGCTCTTGATTTTTCCCCAACAGGTGATTTACTTGCGACAGTGACAAAGAGCCATCGCTTATGTTTGTGGGATACAAGTACTACATTGCTCAAAAAACAAGTCGCTGCACACAAAGATGATATTTATCAGGTAAAATTTTCTCCGCTCTTTAACATGATTGCCACGTGCTCTGCCGATGGCACAATCAAAATTTGGGACAGAGATTTAAAAATGTTAGCCTCTTTCGTCGGACACAACGGCATTGTTCGCGACATTGACTTTCACCATAGCGGTAAAAAGCTTGCTTCCGCCTCCTGGGATGGAACAATTAAAGTGTGGGATACCACCACATTCAGCCTTCTCTATACCATTAAAGTACCGCATACGAAAATGTACTGCGTAAGCTTTCACAACAATGACCTTATTACCGGTGACCAAGACGGACACATAACCATATGGAATGGCAAAAAAAAATATGCACAACTTACCGGACATCTCGCGGGGATAAACAATATAGACATTCATGAAGACTTCGTGGTGTCTTCTTCAGCAGACAGCACTGTACGTGTGTGGAATATCAAGGAACGTCAGCAAATTTGTGTCTTAGGGAAACACAAAGATAAAGTGTACAATGCTATATTTAGTGATGACGGAAAATTTGTATTTTCTGTGTCACGCGACCGTACAGCAAAAGTGTGGGAGTTTGCCACAAAAAAGTTGCGTAGAACAATTGATGCTCATACTGGTTCAGTATACAATGTCGCCTATAATGCAAAAAACAAAAGCTTCGCGACAACTTCGATTGATGAGACGATCAAAATTTGGAGCAATGAAAACACTTCGCCGCAAAAATACCATCTCCACAGTGATAAGGTGTACTGCATAGACTTTGATGAAAACAGCAACCGCTTTGCTTCGTGCTCTCGCGACCGCACGATTCAGCTATGGGGACAGGATAAAGCGACATTGGAAGGACACTCAGGTACGGTGTTCAGTGTCACGTTTAGTCCAAGTGGCCGCTGGCTCGCATCTACGTCTTCAGATAATAGCCTCAAAATATGGGACAGCAAAAGCGCACAACTCTTTACGGAATTACCTTGTCAACAGCAACTTTCGCCAAGTCGTTTCTTAAACAAAGAACAAGACATTGCACTTGTACAAAACAATGATTTGCAACAATGGAATATTGCCAAAAAGCATTTTATCAAGACCATCGTCAAAGATGTGGGTTCATTATTCGCCTTCAACAATAGCAATGACTACATTATTTCGGCCACAGGCCCCACGCTGCGTATTATTCATTTACCGACAAACAAGCAAGTACATAAACACTACGCTGCGGATATCGCTTATTTGTGTTTTCATCCACGTAAAAATGTGATTGCCATTTCTCTACAAAACAATGAAATACACGTTTTTGATATCGAAAATACGGCGAAAGTGGTCATTCTTAAAAACTTATTTACCGTTGCCACCGCAATGGTTTTTCACGCCAAATATGATGTACTTGTCACTGGAAATGCCGCACTTATTTATATCTGGAATATAAAAACCCAAAAACAAATGCAAATTCTTTCAGGACACAAAGACCAAGTTTCCCATTTGCGTTTTATAAAAGGAGACATTTTGGTGTCGGGTTCCTGGGACAACAGCATTTATTTATGGCCCTTTGTCAACAACACCAACTACTTCTCCTTTCGTCGCGATTTTACGGCACAACACATTCAACGGCAACTACACAAACAACCACAAAAAATAACCGAAAAATTGTTTGGCTTGCGTGTAACAGATAACTTCACCATTGAGCAGCAATAGCATCCATAAGGAAAAAATGATGAATTACCAACACTCACTACTCCAATCTTTGATAGATCGCAATATGATCACGCAACAACAAGCAAACACCTGCCAGCAGATCAAACAACAAACTCCACACAAAAGTTGGATCGAAATCTTACTTGCCAACAACTTTGTTTCTCATCAAGAATTGGAAAATATACTAGCGGCAAGCGAAGAAAAAACAGCATTTTCCATCCCCGGATATGAAATGATAGCTCCCTTGGGAAAAGGTGGTATGGGAAGCGTTTTTAAAGCGCGCCAGACAAACTTAAATCGTCCGGTCGCCATTAAGATACTACAGCTAGAAAATCCAAATGTGATTTCGCGCTTTGCACAAGAAGCGAAATTACTGGCCCAAATTAGCCATCCCAATATCGTTAGCATTTTGGATTTTGGTAAAACGAATTTTCACTATTATATTATGGAGTACATTGCCGGAGATAACCTGTCGCAACTTGTCAAAAAGAGAGGTCCCATGTCGCAGCCATGCGCACTATATGTGATATACCAGGTTCTAAAAGCTCTAGATTGTATTCACAAAAAAAATATCATTCATCGCGACATAAAACCGGGAAATATAATGGTCAAAGACGATGGGATTGTAAAACTTTGCGACCTGGGATTGGCAAAATCACAAGATCAAAAAATACAGCATACGCAACACAACGCGGTATTGGGCACACCGTCTTACATGAGTCCAGAGCAAATCGAACAAGCAAATAGTGTCGACATCCGCAGTGACATCTATTCTTTGGGAGTCACTTTGTTTTTCTTGTTGACAGGAAAAGCCCCCTACCAGGGGAACTTTGCCTCAGTGAGTTTCCAACACATGCATAAGCCACTACCTAAATTGGAAAAAATTTCGCCTATTGTTGACAATTTGCTAAAGGACATGACCGCAAAAGATGTGAACAAACGTTTCCAATCTCCTAGTGAAATTATCGCGATCTTAGAAAAGGCCAACATTCGCAACTGTGAGAGCAAATGGCACTCTTATCTTCGACAACCGGTCAAACTGCAAAAAAAAGAAAGTATACATTCTCAAAAAACGGACATACAGACCGACAATAACGTGGAACAAAAAACCCAAAGAGCCGTCACCAATACACCCGCCAGAACAAATGTTCCTCTGAAAAATAGCTCAGCGAAAAAAATTCACCACGTTACAAATCCATCACCAAGTCCCATAGTAGAAATACCGCAACACCACACAGCAAACCAACCACCGCAAAAGTTTTTGCAACGCATGAAGCGGCGACTTTTTTTCCTCAGCGGATTCATTCCTTTGTTGTTCCTCCTCCAAGACATCAAAATTTTTCTAATACTGGTGTGGTATTCCCTGTTGGTGATGAATCACTTTTCTCCAAAATATTTTGATTTTTTCCACCGTATACAATGGAAAACATTTTACAAATTTATGTTTATTAGTGTTGTAGGTGGTACAATCATCATCACATGTTGTACCTTATTAGACCATCCGCAAAAAGTGACAAAGCACCCTAAACTTTTCTTTGGGTGCATTATTTTCCTAGAAGCAGGAGTATCCGCCATTTGGTATCGGTCAATGCGCAAATACCTATTCACCACTAAGGAAATTGCGCTTACTTACCTAATTACTCCTGTCGCACTGAGCTTACAACTAGAATCTGCCATTTTTGGAATTATTGCGGGCCTTCCCATCATTCTTACTCACGCGTTACTCGACAATCAATTGGGAGAGCAAAGAGTCGACCGCCGTCGTAAATATCTTGTGGTGCTACAAATTCTTCTCTTTGTCTTTTTGGTAATGGTGACTATACAAAAATAATTCTCCAGAGTATTTCTAAATGCAATTATATAGGCAACCTCTTGTGATTACAGACCAAACTACTTCTAACACAGCCCAATTTAATTCGGACGCTCAGTTCCAGGCTAGGGCTCCATTTATCGATGTTGATCAATTCCAGTTTAATAACTCTTTGGGAGATTTTACAATAGACAGTATTCTTGGTGATGTTTTTTTTATCAGAAACAATACTCGTAACCCACATCCCAAGATTACGTTGGCTATGGCATCACAATAAAGATCAAGATAAAGCGAGTAAAAATTCATGGGGTAGTTCTAGAAGTGGCTTATTGGAATTGTGGAACTGGGGTCGCGTAAACGTTCGAATCTTCCCCAGTTTATTTGATTTATTTAGCGTTATTTGGTGAGTGATTACGTTATTTTTTTCGCACTCTGAAGCCTAATAAAGCTAAACCAAGAAGCATAGCAACATAGGTCGACGGTTCTGGAACAACAGCTAATGGATTTTCGGTCTCGAAAGTTAAGGATTGGATTCCTACTTCTCCAAATGTATTAAAGCCAATAGAACCACCAGGTACGAAATTAGTACCACTCACACTAATGGCTTGTAATGTAGCACTATCAAAAACCGTAAGACTATTAGCACCACTTGATAAATTCCAATTAACAGAGTTATCACCTCCTCCATTTAGGACTCTAGCAATACCACCTGTTAGTCTTAGATTTTCGCCACTACTGTGGGTAACTTCCATTTGTAAACCAATACCACTATCGTTATTTAAAATTTGTTGCCCACCATCTAAAGTAATAGTAGCTCCCTGTCCAACAGCAGAAACCGTCAGTGTAAAAGTACCACCAATGCCATCAGTGATATCAAGAGTAGTCGGTGCTGAATGGAAAAGACCAATAGAGTCACCAAGATTAGCATTATTGAAATCAAGCGTTATTGATGTAGCACTCAAGGATGATGCTAAAACAAAGGATAATAAAAAAAGCATAGTTGTTTTTATCATATGTAGTTCCTTTTTGGTTAGGTTGAAGTAAAATATTAATTCTATTTTAGCATAAAGGAAACTATATCTCTAACATAAAGGAAACTATATGCCACAGTAAATTCTTGTAATATCTCGGGTTCTATCCGGGTTTTGTTATGTCAATTCTTCAGGACTGACAAGATGCTATACGTCTTTGTGCCTAATTATCCTTACACAATTCTTGCAAAATATATACAATCTCTTTTTTTTGTACGTTGTATCGCGGAATAACAGGCAATTTTTCGATGTACGTAATGAGCTTTCTTATATTTTTTACACCACATTTTCGTAGATACTGACGTTCTTTATAATTGCTTATGATACGTTCTACGGATTCCAACCATGAAATCCCACTAGTTTTGCTACGTAAGTCTTCTAAGTGTTGCATCAGAGAGGGGATGTCAATGGAAGTAAAATGTATATCCTTCGGGCGTTGCCAGTCATAAACGGCCACGAAATAACCCGAGTATATCTTTATACGTGATACTTTTGACGATATGTGCACCTGCCAATTGTATTTTCGTCCTTGTTTACTATACTTGTACAAATGCGGCTCTATGCGTTGATTGTTTTGGTACATTACATAGCGATAGAGAATATCATCGATCATTTTAAAACTTCGCGGCGTTGTAAATTGAATTTTTCGCAGTTTCGTCAAAGGTAAAGTAATCATCAATGGCCCATCCCCAGGAACAATATCGACTATTTTGCGCACCGTCTCGTATTCTAAAAACTGTACTTTTATTTTTATTTTACCTACTGGTAAACGGTCGTAAAAAGAAACTGGCTTACCATTTGCTTCGTACTGTATACGATGAACAGAGACCGACTTTTTGGTTTGTTTGTCAAAAATATAAAAAGATACGGCGCGCGCTGCAGCAATTCCTTCATTTTTTTCGCCTTGTTTTAGAGGAACGAGCTGTGCTTGAATATGGATTTTTTCAGCTGCTGGTACAACATCAATACGCTCTTTATACACCTTATATTGTGGATGAAATACGCGAAGGTTATATTTTCCGGGCCGTATCCCCTGACCATTTTTGATCTCTTGACGTACTTTACTCACCACATCTTCAATACTCATCGAAAAAGCCACCTGCGGATCACATGATACCTGCAAGACTCTCTTTTTCGCCTTCAGCTTCACCTTGATTCTATAAGGTCGTTGGTCAGGCCATACAAAAATAACTTTCTCCTGAATCTTGTATCCTGGTTGTTCGATTTTGAGCGTATATTTGCCTGGAGTAATCTCATCACCATGCTTCAAAACTTTCGACTTTTGTTTTGCAACGAATGTGATCACACTGTTATTGTTTGGTGAAAGTACATCATATTGCAACGTAACATGCAACCGACGAGGTATTGCCTGCAATACTTCATTAAGAGCATAAACCTCCGTAGAAGGTACAATGATAATTTTCTTGATAATGGGAAAATACCCTGGCTGACGTATAACAAGTTCATATTCTCCGGCGGCAAATGTCTTCTTACTCCTCACAGATTTGCCATTCAGGAGAATCGTTTCCGGCTCAATAATTTGATCGTGTGGGAAACTACCGGTAATGCAATAGCGTATTTTTCGCTCTTGCACGCTTTTTGTCCAAAAAGGAAACAATACCCCAAGTAAAATCAAAACGCAAAGCGCAACGACATATGGAGTTTTTTTCTTTTTGGATACCTGAATAGAAATGGGCTTATTGTCCAAAACCAACTGTAGATCGCGCGCAAAATCCGTAGCGCACGAATAGCGTTCCTTCGGATTTTTCGCCAAACTTTTGCGGCATATTTGTTGCAAATCTTCTTTGATCTTTTTGCCTTTGGGAAAGGTAACTTCCGAATTGAGAATTTGAAAAAAAATATTGTAGTGTGTCTCGCCATTAAACGGAACCTGCCCGGTAAGAATCTCAAACAAGATAACACCTAATGCGTAGACATCCGTGTATTTACCAACCTTATCTCCTTGGACTTGCTCTGGCGCCATGTACAGAGGAGTTCCCATTTGTCCTCCTGTTTGAGAAACGCTTTCCTGCGTCGCGCCAATTTTCGCCAAACCAAAGTCCATCACCTTCGGAACATCCTCGTGCGTTACCATAATATTTGCAGGCTTCAGGTCGCGATGAATCACACCGGCGTTGTTAGCAAAATCAATCGCATGCGCCACTTTGATCAAAATTTTGAGTAGCTGATCGCGTTTGTATACTCCAATAAGCTCTTTAAGTGGCGCACCATCGATAAAATCCATGGTAAAATAATAATGTCCCTGCTCTTCGCCTATGTCGTGTATGGCCACAATATTAGGATGAACTAAATTTGCCGTAGTTTTCGCCTCTTTGAGAATATTCTGTTGTTGTTTTTCGCTATCTCCGCTGTGAAGTAACTTCAAAGCAACGGCGCGGTCGAGTTTTAGATCTTGCGCTTTAAAAACGTAGCCCATTCCTCCGCTTCCGATCTTCGCCAGAATCTCATAATCTCCCAAACGACTTCCCACTCCGAGAAACGTCTGTGAACTATCTTCGCGAAAAGATTTGTCGACAACCGTTGCATCTTTTATCGTATCCTGGGTTTCACTATGAGAAAAAACAACCGTCTGTGCGCTACTAATTTCTTTTGTGCTGCGAAATTTTTTCAATAACTGATTGACTTTGCGGTGATCTTTATCAAGAGCATGGGCCTGTTGCAAATCGGCATAAGCCTTTTTGTTCATCTCTAACTTAATGAACACAACGGCCCTCTTACAATACAATTCTGCACTAGGATTTTGTTCAAGTATCTTACTCAAAACCTCAAGTGCGGCACTCCAATTGTGCTCCGAAGAATACTGATTGTACTGACTTTTCCATTTATGAATATCCTGGGTTAGCGATGATGGATTTGTTGATGAATCGGACATGGCATATTCATTTCTACAAATATTAGCGAAACAGTAAACAACACATGAATTTTTATAATATCATTCTTCCAAGATATTGGACAAGGATAAACATTTTAAATTCACGCGGTTACAGGAAAATAGCATTTTTTTTGTAAAAATTTTAACAAAATGGATACGCTACTTATTTTTTTCCAATAATCAATTGAAATGAATACGAATATTTATCGTTTCGATATGAGTACGAAAAAATCGAAGTGCTTTTCACAGAAATGCAAACGAAGCCCTGTCATCGCAAAAGCTTTTGATCAAATAATTTGAGTTAAATTACGCAAAGCTGATTCGGATCATCCTCTACATTAAATCTTGATCCGAATCATCTCCCCTTTCATTGATATTTTATTCGAATCACTCCCTCCCTTGGTTGTTATGTGATTCGAATTTTTTTTGGGTTTGGTAGCTTTGATAATCATTTAATTCGCATCATCTCTCTTTTTTGATAGCTATTGATTTGAGTCATCTTTTTCTATTTTCCGTGGAGTTTCAAATGTTTGTCTTCAAAAAAATTGTGTTCTTTATATTTTTTATCAGTACCGTTATTGTCCAATTGGCAGCGCAACAAGCAATTCTACAGCCTCCTAAAGTGGATAAACGCGTCGAACTTTTGAGTATCGCATTCCGATTAGCAGATAGCCGTGAATACAACTCGAAAGCATTTCCCAAATACGTAAACAATATCGAAAAGCATTTTTTTAAACACAAAAATCACAAACTCATTTTCTTTATAAAAAACGTTTTGCGGAAAAAAGGAATTTCGTTTGATGCTGTCATGTCCATGGCGGTGCGTATTAGTCAACCTCCTGAAATTAAGCTATTGCCAGACATCAAGAATATTGATGAGCGGTGGGAAAAAGACGATATACAAAAATTTGTACTCTTACTCAAAGACTTTTATATGGAAGCCGACTGTGAAACTTTTTTTCGCGACAATAAAGCGCTGTACGAAATTGCGTCGCAAAGATTGGGCAAAGTTTACCAACAGTTAGATCTGGATTGGTACTCGAATTTCTATGGTTGCCCTCCTAAGGGCAAGTTTGTCATTGTCTGTGGTTTAGGAAATGGCGGTGGCAATTATGGACCGAGTGTAACGGTCAATGGACAAGAAACTCTCTATGCGATTATGGGAACGTGGAAAGTAGATGAGGCGGGAATACCCGAGTATCCAATAAAACAATGTTTTCCCACTTTACTCCATGAGTTCAATCATTCTTTTGTGAATCCTTTGGTCATAGAGTACAAACAAGCGCTCGAAAAAAGCGGTAAAATTATATTTCCTTATGTGGAAAAAAAGATGAAAAGTCGTGCTTACGGAAAATGGACAACAATGTATTTTGAGTCGATTGTACGTGCATGCGTGATCCAATATCTTAAAGACCACGGTTTTGACAAAGACTACGTTCGCAAAAGAGTAAATTACGAAGTGGGTAGTGGATTTTTATGGACACCTAAATTGCTTGTTGAACTAGAAAAATATGTACAAAATAGGGAAAAGTACTCCACGCTAGAGTCTTTTCTGCCAAAATTGGTCAAATTTTTTGATAAATTGGCGGCAGATTTTCCTGCATTTGAAGCGGAACTTGATAAGACGCGCCCAAAAGTAACGAAATTAGAACCTTTTGAGAATGGAAGTCAATGCGTAGCACCAGACACGAAAGTTTTAAAAGTCTTTTTTGATCGTGAGATGCGCGGTATGGGTTTTAATTATGGATCAAAAGGTAAAGATGCATTTCCTGATGTGGCAAAGGTGGTCTATTCTGCAGATAAAATGTCGATTACCATTGAGATGAAATTACAAGCTAATAAAGAGTATCAAATGCTTTTGTGGGGCGCATTCAAAAGTAAAGAGGGTGTACCACTTAAAGACTTTGAAATACACTTTAAGACAACTGATTTTTCCAAAAATAACTAGGATATTCTCACAATAAAAAGGCACAGCAAACGCTGTGCCTTTTGTACCTACCACAAGGAATAAACTAGTCAATAGTAACTTGTGTTTGGTATGGATAAAGATTTTCACCGGTAATTGTCAAAGTAAAAGTACCTTTTGCTGTTGTAGGTAAAGTGCAGTTACCTTGGGCATCGGTTTTTACCACAATTTGCGTGTTCTCACCATACAAGCACACAGTAGCGTTCGCAATTGCTTTACGTGTATTCTTGTTGCTTACCTGTAAAGCTAAACTGTCCTTGCTACGTTTTTGCGCTACTTGCTGATCTTGTAGAGTACCTGTCCAAATTTGCATTTCAGGGTCACCAATGCAGTGAAATAGATAGAACTCTGTTTCGGTGTAATCGTAAGCGGTTCCAAACGGGTTACTTGGATAGTTCAATGCCAAATACATTTTTCCGAAGTTAAGAACCACACCAAGCTTTTTGGAAAAAGAATGTTTCGCCGGAAGTTGAACACCAGTGTCCAAACAATCGTAAACTTCTGTTCCGTACAAGCAGGTATAAAAACCATCGCAAAGACGGTCATTCCACCATGAATAACTCACTCTTGTCGAACCTAAAGCCGACACAGCTCCCCCATTTGGATTTTTAAGAGCGGCTTCAACAAAACAATCGCTAGAATAGTCCATTTGTCCTGTTAAGCAGTTGATCGAAAAAAGAACCGGAAGCTTGTCGCCGTTTTTAAGAGCGGTAACATCACGCTTATGTACAGGTGGCTTTCCCCATCCTGTAATAGATCCGTGATCGCGATGTTGCACTAAAAAAGCACCTTCTTCCCAAAATTTTAGAGTGTTTTCACGTGCTTCAACAGACGATACGATATTTTTCGTCCACTCTTGTGGCATACGACAGCCAACAACAGGTCCTTGTTCATCGCGAATGCGATCGCGGTAGGTTCCTGGTTTTGCGGGATCGTCTTGCGCTGTGGTACGGAAAAAATATTCGAGGTGTCCTAGACCGCTAGAGCCAGCACCAATGGTTCTTTCCGGGAAAGTATAAAATTTGTTTAAGCTATGATGAATGGTAAAAGCGGTTTCACAGAATAGTCGCTCGGCGACGTTTTTCTTAGAATATTGGTATTGGAACTCACCGCATAATAGAAAACGTTTTTGCCAATCACCACGTGGCGGCTTGCGTTGATAGTTTTCGATTCTCTGCATTAAAAGATCGGCTTCTTGTTGATTGCGTGCAGGGATACGTCCAATGTATACATCTGGATAATAGTCATCGCCCTCTAAGCAACTGTAGTAAAGATCACTGGGTACAGAAGCGTCTTTCAGACCGAGAATTTTGCAATTTTCTTCTCCCAAAGGGTGACGATTCGCATTGTCTTTGGAAAGAGGTATAAGGTTGTGTCCGCCGATTAGGGTGACAAACGCCACTTCTGGATAATGTTTTTTGATGGTCGCGCGAATTTCTTGCGAAGAGGCACGACTAGAAAGAACTTCGATTTTGGTTTGTAGACCTTTTTGGTTTTTCCACTGCGCAAAACTTTGTGCGTGTTTTTGCAGCTCAGGGGTGGTCAAGATCAAATAGGTGGAGATATTTTTTGTGTTGCGCGCTGGTTGATAGTTGAGTACCAAACCTTTGGCAATCGCGTCCATTTCGCCATCGGTGTTGGCCAATGTACGACTACCACCTTCAAAATCAATGGCCACTTCGATATTTTTATGCACCACAAGTTCGCGAGTTTTGGCAATGTATTGACAAGGATTAAAGCGTACCAAAGCCAAACGACGACCACGCATAATACCATCATAGGCAATTTCTACAGAATTTGCAGGAAAAAGTTCATCAGAACCGTAAGCATCGCGGTCCATATGAAAAGTACGTACTAATTTTTCCTCCCCCACGGTATCAATTTGTGGCTCTTGTGCTGGTGCCAAAGGCTTTTCCAGTTCCACAATTTCATTTGTGGCATTCAAAATGCGCACGCGAATAGTCGCACCTTGGGGAACTTCAATGAATGCTTGTTGACTAGGTATGCTAGGCTTTCCTACGGCATATAAGCCACTACCACCGGGAAATTCTACCTTGCTATACTTTTCGCCACTTTGAACTTTGAAAGACTCCAATTTCCATTGAAGTTTCACACCACCGCGCTGTGCATCGAGTAAATTGATTTCACCCGCAAACAGAAAACACGACAACAGAGCGGCTAATATTGTGTATCTTATCATTTTAAACTCCTTATGTAAAAGAACATAGATCTAGAGTAATCTAATTTGTAGATGAAGTCAAAATGAAAAAAAGAACGTTTCGCTGGCAATTTACTGTTTTTGGATGTATAAAAATAGTTATCAATTTCAATATACGGAGATATAGATGTTCCATAAAAACTCGTTACCTATATTTGATGGACACAACGATAGCCTTGCACGTTTTTTCTATCGGCATGATGAGCGCCAATCTTTTTTTGATATGCACACTGTAGGGCATATTGATTTTCCACGCCTCCAGCAAGCAAACTTTATGGGAGGACTATTTGCGGTATTTGTTCCTGCGCCCGATGAAAAAGCCACATCTCGCGACAAGAGTAAACTAGCCCCAGCTCTGGACACCATATATGCGTACCAACATACTTGTAAGATGATCGAGTTTATGGAGAAAATTTGTGAACATCCACAAGTTTTTCGTTTTGAAAACGCCAGTGATTTACAAAAGTGCTATGAAGAAAAATGTCTAGCAATAGTGCTACATTTTGAAGGGGCCGAAGCAATTATCGATTTGGATAAGCTTGAATTTTTTTATGAAAAAGGACTGCGCTCTTTGGGACTAGTATGGAGCCGTCCCAATCAATACGGTGTTGGAGTCCCATTTGTTTTTCCACACACACCGGATATTGGTCCCGGCCTAACCGACAAAGGTAAGGAATTGGTAAAAAGATGCGATGAACTAGGTATCGTTGTGGATGTATCGCATCTAAATCAAAAAGGTTTTTGGGACGTGGCAAAGATATCACAAAAACCACTTGTGGCCACACACAGCAATGTACACGCAATTTGCCGTTCACCGCGAAATTTACTCGATGACCAGATAAAGGCCATCGCTGACTCTGGAGGTGTGATCGGCATAAATTTAGGCGTGCCATTTATCCGAGAAGACGGCAAAATCAATCGCAATACGTCGTTAAAGGACATCGTCGCACATTTTGATTATATCGCGAAAAAAGTAGGAGTTGACCACGTTGCCTTTGGTTCCGATCTCGATGGTATGTACATGGCAAAAGGTGTCAAGGATGTGACTGGTTTGCCAAAAATAATTGCGCGACTACATGAGAATGGATATAGTGAAGATGACTTATGTAAAATGGCCTACAAGAACTGGTTTCGCATATTGCGTTTGTTATAACAGAACTTTGGTAATCATTTTCGCGGTGGTATCCGTAGGTGGAAAACATTAGGAGAGAGCAATTTGTTAGAAGTTAGCTATAGTCTTTTGACTCAAGAACTCAGTATGGAAGGTAGTTCACAGCAGCTACGTGATTTTGTGGATGTCATTGAACGTTGCTTGGTGGATAAACATTGTGAAGTAAATTTGATCACTAATTTTGATCCGTCTCCTTATGACAGAGCACTGAATGGTTTAAAATTAGTGTTCTCCGATTCGAAAAACGAGATTCGCGTGGTCGATGATTGTCTAATCATTGAAGGCAACGAGGAACTTTTCAAAAGTTTGGCAATGAATCTACCGTATGACGCTGAAGATCCCACCTCTGGTATTCCCTATCACATAGAGTACGATCGTATCTCTTTTGGACATATCCTGAATGACAATTCTTTGGATATGAATATCACAAAAAAACGCGAGGACTGATGCATAACAAAATGTTGTAACTTTGGCTGCAACAAATAAAACAATAAAAACAAACTAAAGCGTGTTACGCCTCTCCCGTGGGAGAGGCATGAGGCTTGTTGCTTTCAGCGTAGCTGAAATCTACAAGACGATGGTGAGGGCACCAATACGAAAACGATACTCTTTTCTTAAATCAAACTATTCCTATCGCGGGTATTTTTCCTGCTCGCTTATTTTTTCCCCCACATATTTGCGACAATCCCAGTGTAAAGTATCATCTTTCACCGTGACCGTATAAACAAATTTGCGGCCACTCACGGTCTCGTCGAGTTCTAACACAAAACCAGAACCTTGTTTTTGGTATTGCAAGTCATCACTAGAATACATGCCAATGGTTCTTTGCGGTAGAGACTCCGGAAAATTTTGGTTTTGTCTATAACGAGAAATCAATTGCAACAGTGTAGATGTCATCGCAATATTCGCATGCATACGTAGTTGCGTTTCGTAAGTTGCCATGGGAGAAATAAAGCGTACACAAAAGTGCTTTTGCGACAAACTATCCTTCAACTCTTGGTACTTCTGCTTACCCAAGCGGTAAGGTAACTGACAAATCGCCGCAATATCATGTGCATGTGTGACATACGCATCTAACCCGCCGGTCATATACTGAGCCAACTTTTCACGAGTAGAAATTTCTGTTGTAGGAACACCAAACAGCGAAGCGAGTTTCTTCACATCTTGCGCTTGCGGAAAGGTATCTTTTGCAGCGAGCTTATCAATGAACTCCTTATGTTCACCACTTAAGGAAAACGAAAGAAGTTGCCATACACCGCTGAGGTCATTGCGTTGTAATTTCTCGCGATAAGGTGCTAAAAAATATTGTGCTTCCATTTTAAAAGGTTTGTTCAAATTCATATCCGGTAGCATTTTTCCCAGTTGTTGTTGTGTCGCCTTCGCGAGATCCTGTGGAAAATCCTCATGGAGATGCGTATTGCGAATCGCCGACAATGACATTCCCAAACTAGCATAGCTCACCAAATAAGAGATCAATATTGGATCTTGGCTCAGGTGGTGGCTAAAACGCATTGCCGTTAAATATCTCTCTCCCGCTGTCTCCCAATTTTTTTGTGAAGCACAATGTAAACCACTTAATACCACCAGTCGAGAGAGCTCCATCATTTTGGCAAGGTGTGGCAGCAACATATCTCCACCCTCTTTGTATTCTGTCGGTAAGACAAAACGACAATGTGACAATTTAGATGCCTTGGTGACCTCGCGGATCGCCGTTTCGTTGTTAGAAAACAGTTTACCAAGCTCACCATTTTGCGCCATTTGTGCAAATTGAGAACTATTTTTGTGTTTTTCGTCAAGGTCCTTTGTTGTTAGTGCTGTCGCTTTCCAATAGATTACCGCCGCATTTTGTGTTTGATCATCGGCCAATACAAAGCTCATTATGCAAAGAATAGATATCATACATTTCATAATTTCGTTCCTTAATTATTGCTAAAATCCGAAAGGTTTCGCGACGAAGCTTTGTATAATTGGCGCGAAAAGGAAGAAGAGTCTTTTTGAGTAAAGTCAGGGATTTCCCCCGTAACGATTACCTGACGACGCATATAAGAAAGTCGTGCTTTGTGCATTTGTGGTTTCGCTTTGGCCACCACAGGTGGTTGTGGTGTTGCTTTATCAAAAGCCAGAAACCACACCCCACAAAAACTAACGACAAAAAGTGCCGCGACACTAATATACGACCAATAGTTTTGCGTACCAAAAATCTTACGACGCAGAGCAGGCGAAGGTTTGGCTTCGAATGTTTGTAAATACTGTTCGAATTGCTTGTCGTTCATGAAATCACCTCGTGAGAATGAAAAATGTCTTTTAGATGTTTGAGAGCATATTGATAACGAGAAGCCGCGGTATTCGGCGAAATTCCCACCGTAGTACCAATTTCCTTAAAGGTCAAATTTCCCCAAATTTTTAGCACCACAACTTCTCGTTGCTCTTGTGGAAGAGAAGACAATCCGTTTGTTAACGTCGCACGTTCTTCCTCTTTCTCCAGCGGGTGCGTAAACCACACTTGGGAAACTTCCTCATTAAGCGATTTTAACTTCACCACACGCTGATAATTCATACAACGATTGCGTACCGCTTGCATGAGATAACTTTTCGGAGAATCCGGCACATTTTCGTTTTTCAGTAGACTCATAAAAATTTCCTGAACAACATCCTCTCCGGCCTGAAAATCGCCCAGGAAGCTACAAGCATACAATGACATAGCGCCACAATACTGCTCAAAAATATCCTGCAACTGTGCTCTTTTACTTTTCCACCATTTCATATATGTACTCGATAAATATTAGTTCTGTTAGTTAAAGCTTCGTCTATATTAACTAACGCTGAAATTGCGTCACTACAAAAGAGACACAGAAAAGAAAAAATTTGTCTATAAAATTTTATTTTTTATTAGGGCGTGTCATCAATTAAACAAACTTTAATTGATGACACGCCCTATTTTTGATAGCAAAAGGTAGGTTTATTTTTGGGCACAGCGTTTGATCTCTCGTAGTGTAAGATGATAGAAAAATTCGTATGTTACACCAACGGCAACAAAAAATAACCACCAGCCAAACCGTTCAAAAAATTTTTGACTAGAGGCACCTATCAGTATTGTTGATATTAGGCAATGTAAAATAAAAACGACTATTGTATATAGCAAAGCCACAGTAGTTTCTTGAGATTTTGCCGAAAAAAATAGTGCGGTATTGATGAGGATAATACGTGCATACATATAGCAAATACCAATGAGGACTAAACGGTGCGTAATATGAAACTTGCGATTGCAGTAGCTGCTTAGAAAGTGGGAGGTGAAGTAGAATACATTCATGTGATGCGGCCATCCTGAGTATGTCTGTATCGATGCAGTTTCGTAATTTGATGTTAAATTATAGCATAGACGTAGGATGTTTACGATGCATTGTTTAGACAGTAGAGATAGATATTGGGTTGTGGTAAGAAAAAATCGTCTTTTGCGTAGGCGAAGATTAAAAAAATCAAGAGAAAGGTCAAATGACCTTTCTCTTTTTTATTGCTATTGATCAATTACAGTAAGTGCTTTTTTCGCTGCGGCGCTAAATTCAGGATTGGGGTCTATGGCCATTTCTCTTAAAACCGGGATCGCCGACTTGGCGTCTTGTTTTAAAAGCTCTAGAATGCGTATAGCAGAAACTACGTTAATGCTACCATAGCGGCGGCGAATAACTTGCTTTAGATATTGAACGGTGTAGGCCGCATCAATTTCTTGCAAGTTTTTAATAATAAAGAACTGATTTTCCGGCTTTGTTTCCAGGAGTGCGATCAAAGAATCCACAGCTTTGGTTTTCAAGCCTACTTGTGCAACAATTACCCACGCCAGAACTTTTTGATCTGCCGTAAACTTTTTGTTACTCAAAATGTACTTACATGGTTTTAAAACGTATCGACGTTCCTTTGGTGTCGCAATCTTTGAAACAGTTGTTAGAATCATTGAGTGCATTTGTGGTGGAGATTTACGCAACTGTTGCATCAGTTTCACTGTTGCTGCGTGTGCTACTTTCCCCATTTTTCCCAATGTATCCATGGCAACCGTCCGCACTTGTGGCTTTGGATGTGTTGTGTATTTAAAGACCTCTGGTACAGCGGGCTTTCCTAGCTTCACCAATACTTCCTCGGCTTTATTTCGCACATCTTCGGACTCATCTGTTAGTTTCTGTGCAAGTTTGCGCACCACGGACTGCGATTTAATCTTGGTATTACTCAGCGCTTTTATGGCAATCAAACGAATTTCTTCGTCTTCGTCGTCTAACCACTTAATGATGAGGTTGATGTCTCCAGAGCCTTCGATGTCTAAGACAAGTTTTTGTGCTAATTTGCGAATTTCGACATTGTCGGAGTTCTGCAATGTTTTCAATCCTGTAAGTGCCGCTTGTCTTTCACCTTCGACGGCTTCAATTTCACCCAGAGCGGTCAGAACAATATCTTCATCGTCACTGGTGAAAAATTTACTGATGTACAACATTGCGTCGGCATCTTCTAACTCAAGTTTTTCCTGTACCTCAAAAGCAATAAAAATCGCAGATTCTGTCAAATGAGGATAGCGAGTTGCCATGTTGTGTAGATAGTCGAAGCCATTGAATACCGCGACAGTGTATAACGCCGCTTCTTGTTTTGTCTCTTCTGTCGCTTCATCTTCATCATCTTCTTCGTCGTCTTCGTCATCTTCTTCGTCGTCTTCGTCATCTTCTTCGTCGTCTTCGTCATCTTCTTCGTCGTCTTCTTCGTCGTCGCCTTCGTCATCATCAGCATCGTCTTCATCGTCATCGCCGTAGTCTTCGTCGTCATCGGCATCTTCGTCGTCGTCGCCTTCGTCATCATCAGCGTCGTCTTCTTCATCGTCGCCTTCGTCATCGTCAGCATCGTCATCATCATCGTCGTCACCGTAGTCTTCATCGTCATCGGCATCTTCTTCGTCGTCGCCTTCGTCATCGTCAGCATCGTCATCATCGTCGTCGCCGTAGTCTTCATCGTCATCGGCATCTTCGTCGTCGCCTTCGTCATCGTCAGCATCGTCATCATCGTCGTCACCGTAGTCTTCATCATCATCGGCATCTTCGTCGTCGTCGCCTTCGTCATCGTCAGTATCGTCTTCATCGTCGTCGCCGTAATCTTCGTCATCATCACCATCGTCGTCATCGCCTTCATCGTCATCCCCATAAGGATCTTCGGTTTCTTTTTCGAGGATAGGCAACAACTTCGCCATGATTTCATCTTTGCGGTCTGGAAAATTTGCTAAGATGCGAATGGCAGATGCAGAAATAGCAAAGTCTTCATTATCAATCAATGACATACATACCGCATACATTTTCTCATGACTGACACCATAAGACTGGCTTATTTGCAATACCAACTTTTTAATTTCTAAGCTTTGATCTAGACCCGAAACGAGAATGTCAGCATCGCTTTGTGTCGCATTGTAGTCACCACTTTCTAAGTCTAAAATTTCGAGTAAGTTCTCGCGAACAAACGCATTATCTGTCAACAGTAGTGGTAACAAACTAGGAACAACACCTTCAGGGTCGTCACTTTTGTATTTTGTCAGAATAGCCGTGGCCATAGGTCTGACAGGATGATTGTCACTGATTAACTTGACCAAAGATTCCACAAAACCTTTTTGAATTTTGTGCTCAAAATCCGTCGAGATCACATTGTCTACATAGATTTTTTTCGCTAAGTTTATCATGTCGTTGTCTTTACTACGTAGAGCACGATCTAAAACAACAGCGGCACCTGTAGAAACACGATCTTCTTTGAGTAAAATTTCGGCCACCGCTTGCTGCTCAAGCTGCGTACCGTTTTTCAAACGCGACATAAAAACATCAACGGCAGGTGTGACATCGTCATTCCAACGTTCATGAAAATGTAAGAACCAACTCGCTGCGGCCAATCTGGTTTGTGGATCATTGGCTTTGACAAGTTCTAGTAAACGTTTTTTCACCATTGGGCGTACTTCATTTGCTTCTAGTACATCATCTCCGGCGCCAATACGAATGAGTTGCATGGCCGCCCAACGACTACTTTGTTCATTACTACCTTTCATCAGTATATTCACCAATGTAGGGGTAACGCTGTCTTTCATCTCAAGGTAAGCTTGTGGATGGTTACTTGCAATACGACGTAGCGCTTTGATACGCAATTCGGTATCTTTGTGCTGGGTGTTTGCCACAAGACGTTGCAAAATAGGAACCGCTGCTTGAGCCTCGATAACGGCCACAGCAGCAAAGGAAGCATCGCGTACGGTGATTTGATCGTCATCAAGTGCTTTTTCTAGAGCTTCAGCGGCTGGGGTAGCATCTGTTTTCATCTTAGCAAGTGCATACCCGGCATCGCGACGTATGTATTCGTCTTCGTTCTGCAATGCAGCGATGAGCGGTTCTACTTCGCGAAGAACACTTAGCACCTTTACAGCATTTCGACGTACGAGTTCATTGTCATTATCAAGTTCAGCGACAACAGCATCCTTTATCTTCAAAGATGCTTCGCGTGGAAGAACTTTGAGGTTTTCTAAAGCGGCTATTTTTAAATCGGCATCTTCTTCTTGTAAAGCCTTGGTAATTAACTGTAGAAACTCATCGTCACTAAGGGAACCATGAGATGCAATAGAGGTCAAGGCCGCCACTTTTTCGCGATCATATTTGGTGCTTAGTAAAAACTCTAACGCGGCGATCGTCTTATGTTGTGGGTTAATTTTATTTTTAATCTGCTCACGTGTGAGTTTATTCAAATGCGAAAGGTAAACATCGTTAAAAAACAACTCGGATTGATAAGACTTTCCTTCGAAACGAATTTGCAAATTTTCTAACTCTTGCTTTGCTTGTATTACTTCAGGCATTGAATTTAAGTTTAGTTGAACACATCGACGTAAAAAGATGGCCGCGTCGTCATATCTTTTCTCCACCAACTTCATCATGCCCAGGTAATAGTAGCAAAGAGTATGTTGTTTTTCTGAAATACCAATGTTCCAACTCTGCGCTTCATCTAGTAGCTCATCCGCGCTTAGCTGACCCGTGATATAATTTGAAAGTTGCTTGCGATATCGATCGCGAATATCCGTGTAGCCACTGATAATTGTCTGAATATTTTTATGTGCTTGCTCTTTTTCGTTGAGTTGCAAGGAAGCAGTAGCTTTGACAAGAAGAGCAATTTTCTTTTCTAGTTGTGGAGCGTTTGCATCTTCGAGTAATCTGTCCAATATTATTTTTGCATCGGCAAATTGACCACGTAAATTGTACATGTTGGCCATACCAAGTAGGGCGCTATATTTCGCCTTACCGGTGTAAGCTTCATTACTGTATACCTCTTTGAATAACTTAGAAGCTGCCGCATAATTTTTTTCACCTTGTCTCACCAAAGCATGTGCTAAGGCGTTGGCAAAAGCGGGATAAAGTTCATTGAACGATTGCGGTTTTTGTTCAACGATGGGTTGCAACTGCGTAATGAATTCTAAAAAGTCTTTTTTATACGCGGAATGTATACTTTGTAGAAGTGTTTGGATGTATAGGAATTCATATTCTAAATCAAATCCCAACTCTTGAGATGCCAAAGCAAAATATTCAGGTGCTTGTGGAGTAAATAGATACGAGGAAGCGTTGTATAGTTGAATATCAAACAACATTCTACTCGTATCCTGGGTGGGGCGCTTGCGCAATTCTTCGAGAGCCCGCTCCATGTCGTTTTGCAAAAAGAACAAACGACCGCGAATGGTATATGCTTTTGCTGATTTATCGACGAGCTTTTGGCGCTTCTCTTCGAGCTTTCCCTTGTCCGCTTGATTTAAATTCACCTCAATTTTTGCTGTGTCTCTATCAATTTTGCGCAAATATTTGAACGCATTGTCGATATCCACTTGCGCTTGTTGATAACTATATACTCTCTCATTGAGTTCCGCTAATTTTAAATAGTTATCCGAAGACTTCAACATCGCTTCTTCATGACTAGGATCTTTTTGTAAGACGCGGTCAAATAATTGTTGACGACCGATGGGATCTTGTTGGAAGGCTTGCGTCTCTGCTTTTTCCATGAGTTCTTTGATTTCAATTTTTATGATCTCGTCAATAAAATATTGAATTCCCAAAACAAAAGCGAACCCCCACAACGCCACAAAGACAACAGATAGACCATTACCTAACCACGACGTAGATGCGGAACTTTTTTCCGTTTGTAACTCTGTATGAATTCCCGAGAGTTGATTAAGGCATTCTTGCGCCTGAATACGCGATTCTGAGTCGTCCATTTGATGTACATTTTCGGCATATGGTTTCACCAAGCCCAAAACACGCATCACCTCAGATAGTTTTTGGCGTACTTCTTCTATTTTACTCGGGTTACCAACAACCACTAAGTTTTCCAAATCAAATAGGGCTTCTTTAGAGGTTACGTCTTGTACTTGACGTCCGGTATGGTAATAAATCCAAGTACGGCGGTAACTTTCTACACCTGCCTTAATAAGAAGTGAAATCACAGCAATGTCCAAAAGCAAACGCGTTAAGAAAGTGGCGCCCAAAAATAGATATCCACTCACCTCAAGATTTACCACATTTACTGCGTCTAGTAAGTCTAAAAACAGCTGTGTGCGAATAAAGTTTTGAATTCCAAGAAAAAGGAAATCAGAACGATCCGGAACTAAGATCACTGCTTCGGGAGAAAACAAAAACGCCCAGCGAAATAGTTCTACCATACTTACGTAGTATAGCGGTATCATCAAAAGAACCACACTTTTTTGGTAGTCCAAGTCTTCGGATTTGCGCCGTGCAACAATGGTATACATGATGTATAACAGTACAGCTATTGCGCACACCAAACCAACGATATTATCCTGACCAAGTAAGAAGATCAAAAACGGTATCGCCCCGAAAAACAAAAAGATTTGCAAGATAAAGGTAAAAAATTTGGAGATAAACCCTTTAGAGGTTTTATATCCGCTGCGCCAAAAATGTTGAAAGGTGATGGTGCGAAACATCGGCACTAAAATTTCACGAAACAAAAAGTTGTCGGCGAAATAGAATACTGCTTTTACCGCATTTACACCGCGGCGTACAATGTAACCTTTTTCACATTTCGGACATATAGATTTTCCCCATGAACTAAAGTGTTTAGGAAGCTTGTACACAAAAAGCGCATACAGTGAGAAAACGACCAATCCCACAAGTGCTCCTAAAGCTTCTTTTACCCACGGAGTAGATAAAGAAGGATTATTTTTTAATGCCTCTATGTCTCCTGCGAGCTTCCACCCTACAAAAACAACACCAGCAACTACGGCCAGTAGTAAAGTACTGACAAACATAGTTGCTAATTTGTATTTTCCGGGATAAACTCTCCAGTCTTTACAAGAGCATTTTCTATGCATTTCCATAAGCATTTCTAGCAAGAAAAATCTTGCCATCTCCTATTAGGGTATACATCAATTTCCAAAATAGACACTACATTATACTCCATTTTGGAAACATTTTACTAGCAAAATAGAATTCGTAATAAATATGTGCCGAATGTATTTAGCGTAAAACGCCAAAAATGACAAGTAAAAAATAGTGTAAATTTCGCTCATCCAGACACATAGTGTTTTTTCACTAGTTTTTAAAAGTTTAAAATAGTACCATAGAAAATTATAGTATAGTGTATGATTTTGTGCTTTGCAACTTATTGAGTAGATTGTTACTAACGTTTGGGATGGTAGTATTATGGATGAAGATAAAAGAACAAATTTGCCGGCCGTTCTTGGCTCTTTTGTGGTAGGTATATTGTTACCAGTATTTGTGTGGTGGGCGATTCCAAGTGCTGAAAATCGAAATACAACATCAAAAACGGAAAATGCAAAACAAACAACAGCAAAAAAAACGCCCACGAAAACAACGACACAGTCGCAACAACAATATTTTGCAGATTCACTTCGTGCATACAACAATGGCAATTGGTATGTTTCATGGAAAAAAGTCCAACAAGCTTACGAGATAGACCAACAAAATCCGCACTATTTATTTCATCGTGCACGAATGCTGCACTCAGGCAGAGGCATTATGCAAAATATCTCACTGGCCCAATCCATCGCAAAATCACAATATGACCGCTTACTAAATCGCCAAGACAATTTTAGTATTTTTGCGATTGCCGTTATGAACTATTGGGGGTTAGGTGTCGGTAAGAATTTGCCTCTTGCGCGAAAACTTTTTGAAAAACTTGAACAGCAAGGTTATGCTCCTGCCTTGACAAGCCTTGGATCCATGTACTCCTCAGGACAGGGAGTGCCACAAAACCTACAAACGGCAATTCATTACTTCCGTCGCGCAGCGCAAAACAATAACGGTCTTGCGATAGGAAACCTTGCACAATATCACTTTGTGAGGCAAAGTCCGCTATTTAATCCACAACAAGGTATTGAACTTTACCAGCAGGCGGCAGATCTCGACAATTTACAGGCAATACATTTCTTGGCCAATCTACATTTGAATGGGCAATTTGTTCCTAAAAACATACAACAAGCAAAAAATTGGTTACAAAAAGGGATTGAATTGCACGATCCGCACTCCATGTTCCTAATGGGAAATATTCATCTAACGCTCAATGATATTTCCTTAGCAAAAAACTGGTTTAATAAGGCCATAGAAAATCAAAATCCTTTCGCAATGTATGCGATGGGTAATCTATATTTGAAAGAAAAAAACTACCCCAATGCCCAACGATGGTTTTTAAACGCTGCAAATCGAAATTTTATCAAAGCATGGACAGCCCTGGGTCGTATGCATTTTTACGGACAAGGTGGAGCAAAAAATTACATCAAGGCTTTGCAATGGTTTGAGAAAGCAGCGAACTATCGCGAGCCGGAAGCAATTGCATTTTTAATCGAAATTCACAGCAATGGCTTGGGTGTACCGCGAAACCAAGAAAAGGTACGCCAACTAAAACTGTTACTGCAAAACAGACAGCGATTTAAATAGAAAAATCAAATAACCTTGACCGTAATGAAAGTCTTTTATTTCGGCACCCGTCGCAACAGATGGCGATTATCATGGAGTAAATATTGACAACCTCTTGTAAATATGGTACTCTTTGGCAAAACTAAAACTAATTTGGTATAAAATAGGTCCGACATGAAAAAAGCACAAGGAAACATCAAAATCATCTTAAAAAACAAAAAAGCATTTCACAACTACCACATTCTTGATAGGTTTGAGGTGGGAATTGCTCTTGTGGGGACGGAAATAAAATCCATCCGCAATAGTAAGGTCAACATCGGAGATGCGTTTTGTAAGATAGATAAAAATGAAGAACTTATTTTATTCAATATGAATATCTCAACCTACGAAAAAGGTGGGTATTCAAATCACGATCCATTACGACCGCGAAAACTTTTAATGCACAAACGTGAAATACGGCGTTTGAAAGCAAAATTGCAACAAAGAGGTTTTACTTTAGTACCTGTAAGTGTCTATCTAAAAAATGGCCGCGCCAAATTAGAACTTGGCCTTGGAAAAGGAAAAGACACTGCTGACAAAAGAGAAACCCTTAAAAAGCGCGAAGCGCAACGTGAAATTAGCAAGTTTAAGTTTTAGATTTCTACAAGCGGGGGCGAATATGGTATCGACTGGGCAAAGTGCTGATGAGAGTGGCGTTTCGAGGTTCCAGGTGGCCTCGTAAAACCCTGGAAATAAATTTAAGTGCAGAAAATAACGCACCTTTAAGAATGGCTGCTTAATAAGCAACCTTCAGCTCCTGTGTCTTTCTTGCGTGATACGGTCGTAGCTTAAAAAATAGCGAGATAGTTTTATTTTTTACGCCTGAGGAAAATAAAGCGAAACTTTTGATGGCTAGTGTGTATGGCGTTTGTCTATTAGCAAAATATACACGAAACTGATTAATAGACTACAAACGTAGAAGCTTTTGTCAAACTGTCGCAGGACGTGGGTTCAAATCCCACCGCCTCCACCACTTTCACAAAAAAGTGAAGTTTGAATACTAGATAACTAGTTCAAACTTCACTTTTTTTCCTCAAAATAATATGGAGGTATTCCCTCCAATCAATCTCTTCACTTATTCACTTCAAGGAAAAATTATGGCTAGAGTATTACTAAAACGCCTTGGATCTCCTATTGAAAAATTTACTTCTTCCCAGGTCTTTCAAGAAAATAAAGACCACATGGTAGAACTGGAAAAAGACTACACAGCAAAAAGGCAAGAGGTATTTTCGGGTTGGGGAGAAAAGTATGTTGAGCGCATACATAAAAAAAAGAAACTCACAGCGTGGGAGCGCATCGAACAACTCAAAGATCCAGGTTCTAAAGTATTTCCCATCGGTACCTTTGTCAACTACGGCTATGATTTTGACGGGCGTACTTCTCCCGGAGCAGGTGTCATCACTGCTTTCGTTCGCGTAGCCAACAAATACGTAGTCGTAATCGCCAACGACAACACAGTTGCCTCCGGCGCTTGGTGGCCACAAACGCCCGAAAAAATACAACGTGCACAAAAAATCGCACTAAAACTACGTATACCTGTTGTCTATCTCGTGGATTGTAGCGGATTGTATCTTCCCGAACAGTCCAAATCGTTTCCAGGTTTTACCGGAGCGGGACATATTTTCAAAATGAATAGCCTGCTGAGTAGTCACCAGGTTCCTCAAATTACCGGCGTTTTTGGCGATTGTATTGCTGGTGGAGGCTATATGCCCATTATCAGCGACATCGTGTATATGACCGAACAAGCATACATGGTCATCGCCGGAGCGGCACTCATCAAGGGAGCAAAAAGCCAAAAAATGACCTCTCTAGGCATCGGAGGACCCGACGTTCACGTACATATATCTAACTGTGCCGATTACCGTTGCCCCAACGATGAAACGCTACTAGAAAACATCCGACGTGAAATACAAAAACTACCTTCCTCTGCAGCAGATTACTACCGATACGGAGGACAAGCGGCAAACCCTCTATTTCCGGCAACTGAGTTACAAGGTCTATTCCCCAAAGATTACCGCATAGCATACGACATGCGACAAGTCATCGCACGTTTGGTAGACAATAGTTTGTTTTGGGAAATATTACCTGACGTAGGCAAAGAAATGATTTGCGGTGTGGGAAAAATAGGTGGTTTGTACATGGGATTTATCGCCAACAATATATACCTAACCGACCATCCCACCCAAGCAGGAAGCAAAAGACCAGGAAGTATCCTCTACCAACAAGGTATTGCCAAAATTTCGGCCTTTTCGCGTGCATGCAACTCCGATGGTATACCGATTATTTGGCTGCAAGATATATCGGGATTTGACATTGGTGCCGAAGCCGAAAAACAAGGACTCCTTGGATATGGATCCAACTTGCTATACACCAACTCTAACAACGAAGTTCCGATGATTACCGTTTTGCTACGCAAAGCTTCCGGAGCGGGTTATTATGCCTTAGCAGGTGCCCCATACGATCCCGTGTTACAAATATCTACGCCCATCACGCGCTTGTCGGTAATGGATGGCAAAACATTGGCCATTGCAACTTACAATACACGTTTGGACGATAATTTTGAAATTGCGACATCTGACCCTGAAGAACGCGCCAAAATAGAAAAGGGCATGGCGGATGTTCAGGCCCGTATCGAAAAAGATATGGACCCTATTGTCTCCGCACGGCAAATGGACACAGACGAAATTGTATTTATGCACGAATTGCGTGAATACTTAGAAACCATCAGTGAAATGTGCTACCAAACAACAGGGTATCGCACAATCAAAAATCCACGTATTTGGTCAATCCATGATATAAACGCATTGCAAGGATAAAGATATGGAAACAGCAATATGCGAAGCTACGCAAAATGGTTTTGTGGTAAAATCTCCCGCAGTTGGTGTTTACTGCAATCCACCGAGAAATGGTGCTCTTATTAACAGTAAAACGACTTGTGGAACAATTCGTATCTTAGGACAAAAATTTCCGTTACAATTGCCGGAACACGTTCAGGGAATCATAAAATTCACAAATCGTGAAGAATCGACAAATGTGGGATATGAACAGGAACTATTCCACATTGAAAATGTAGAGAGCCTTACCACAACAGCGGCGAGCGAAGCCGATGCGCAACAAGAAATGCAAAATAAAAATGTTGTCGTTGCCCACACCGACGGCATGTTTTACCGCCGACCAACACCAGAAGAACCTTGCTATGTCAATGTAGGTGACGAGGTAAAAAAAGGTCAAGTACTGGGACTTGTCGAGGTAATGAAAACATTTAACCAAATTTTATATAGCGGCGAAGATTTACCTGAAACAGGAAAAATAAAAGAAATATGCGTGGAAGATGGTGAAGAAGTAAAGAACAAACAAGTTTTATTTGTCATAGAATAATTCGCAATAAATATTCCTTCTATTATGAAACTTTTTTGTTTTTTGAGTGTCTAACCATCTACCGTTTATAACTTTTTTACTTTTGCAGTTCTACAAAACTGTAAAAGCATCTATGTTTATATGGAGTTTTTCATGAAAAAAACTTTAATCATACTAACCATGTTGTGCAGTGTTTTCTCTTTTGCCAACGTTCTAGAGAAAGCAAAAGCACTCAAAATAATTCCTAGCGATACCTGGGTCGCGGTCATGGCAAGTAACCTTGACGACCTGACCCTACGCCTAGGAAAAGAAGACATCATCAATAAATACAGCGATGTCTACAACGCAATGGTTGGTGAAGTCACCAAAGTAACAGGTGCGAATCTTTTTACTCCAGAAGGTTTAGCACAAAAAGGTATTGATATCACAAAACCATGCGGTTTCGTGGTTTTCGATGCGGAAAAAGAGTACCTTGGATTTACCGTTACCTTAAACGACAAAGAACTCTTTCGCAACTTTGTTATGGAAATATCAGAAAAACAAGGTGACAAGTTAGGAATAGAAAAAGTCGGTGATGCCGAACTCATCTACCCCAACAACGGATCTTTCAAATCAGGTATGGCTTTACGCGACGATCAAATGATTTTCTTTATTGCCGACCGTTATCGTTATCGCAAAATGGCTCTTGAATTCCTAAAAGGTTTGGCGGCAACAAAAACCGAAGATTCACTCGCCGGTAACGCCACTTTCCAAGAAAGTGTCAGCAGCCTAAATTTTGGTAAAGATTTTGGGGTATATGTAAATATCGATACCATTTTAAAGAAATCTCCTCTGGGTGGTAACCAAGAATTAATTGAGCAAATGTCAGGAAAACCTGCTTTGGCAATCGGTGCTGAATTGCACAGCAACTCTCTACAGTTCAAAAGTTATTTCCACATGAGCAAGAGCGCTGTTTTGGGAACATATGTACAAGACAGTCATGTTCCAAATCTTCTATTCGCACTCAACGAATCACCATTGATGTATTTCAGTACTGCGCTAGATATTCCTTCCTTGATGGAATCACTGAGCTCTTTCGCTCCTCCACAACAAATGGAAGAAGCCAACCAACAAGCCCAGGGAATGTTTGGCATGTCTTTTACAGAGTTGGTCACTCTGTTTACTGGTGAAATGGGTTTTGCGATCACCGGAAACGTCGATATGGCAAACTTTACTCCCGACTCTCTAAAAGAAATAAATGGGAGTGTCAACATTGGTATTACAAATCACGAAAAAGTGCAAGGTTTATTGGACAAGATGATTGAAATGCAAATGTTTCCGATACCTGTACAAAAAGAAGATGGCGTCTACAAGATTGCCACACCTGAATGGAAACCAGTTAGTGTTGCCATTACCAATGACCATATTGTTATTTCTAGCGATCAAAACGTCATTGACAACATGCAAAACGGAGTCAATGGTAATGTTACCAACCAACTAGTACAACTTTCGAGCCCTACATCTATCTTCAGTTTGGATGCAAAAGTATTTGGCTATTTCCTACTTTATAGCGTGATGGGAAAACACTCAGACTACGCAACATCAGCCAAAGAAAGTGTATCGGCAACCGCAAAAGTTGCTGATAACTCCGGCGTTCCTTTTTCCGAGGAATATCTCGCGAAGCAAAAAGAGCTTGAAGAATTAAGAGCAGCCAAAGAAAAGGCTTTGAATGATCTAAGAGACGCTCATGAAAATAAATTGGAACAACTACGTAACGAAACAAACAAACTCAATAGCGAACTAGAACAAAAAACCACAAAAATTGCGATGGACATCATCGGTCGCTTGGGACATGTAACACTTGTCTCACACAAGACGAGTACTGGTGTACGTATGAGCGGCGGACTTTTCATTACCGTGGATGCAAAACAATTTGCGATGAATATGTTCGATGATATCATGGCCATCAGTCAAATAGAGCAACAACGTAGCCAAAATAGAAGACAGCGCTGGCAAAAAGAAGATCAATACTACAGTGAATATCGCAAAAACCGCGATAGCACAAGAGAAGAATACAACGCCAAAGAATATAAACTAGAAGATGAATTACGACAAATTCGCAATAAAGACGTCGAAAATCATCTCAATAAAGACAAGTAATAGAACAAATAAAACCCGTCTAGATATTTATAGACGGGTTTACTAACTTCCCTTAAATCAAACCACGCCACTTTTGACCTACACACCATACGCTTTTGGACATCTTTCCCAACAAAAAAGCACGCCATTCTACTAGCGTGCTTATACTATGCATTTACAAATCAAATATCGAAATATATCATTTGGTGTATAAAGTAATTTAGTTTAGTCTGTTTTATCTTTTTCCCACTGAGCACTGGTGGCGACCGCCCAACCTTTTAAAGCGTTTATATCTTCAATATAAGTGTTTAATTGCTCCACCGCATTTTCGGGCGTCCATGCATCACCACCATTGCCCCATGCATCGAAATGGGTGATCACATCATCAATATCACCGGTGTCATATGGGAAGTCTACACCGAAAGTGCCTTTCCAGTTCATAATGTTACTGGTATTTTGCGAGACACGTCGTGTACCAGCATCCTTTGCTAGATAGGTACCGTTAAATTTGTTTGCCAACGCCTGTGGATCGTTGCGTAGCTTTTCTAATTCGGGAATAACTTTACCTTCGTAGTCACTGCAAACATCGGTAATACCTCCGCTGAAAACAGCGTTTAATAGAGCCATCGCTTTTATCAAATCTAACGGATTCATACCTGTCTTCTTCAATTCATCGGTTGCTTGGACGAAGGCAATCGCATTTTTTTTACTGCTTTGGAATTTCTTCAGCCATTTTTTGGGTTTTGTTTTTTTTATTTTTTTGCTAAATTTTTCGGCTTCGTCTTTTAACTCATTCACAGCGTCTATGGCGATTTGCATTTTGGCAATTTTTTTCTTATTTTTTTTCGCATTTTCTTCTAACGTTTCTTTTTCCTCACCAAATGCCTCCGCAGCTTTTTCCGCAAGATCCGCGGCTTTATTTAATTCATTCATGAGATTACTGACCTGTTTCCACCCGTCTCGTCCAAGTTTAACGGCATTGGTAACATCCGCCGCTTTGGTAATTTTAGGTGAAAAGACATCGGGAAAAACAAGGTTGTCTTTGTTATCCGATATACTTTTGTGATTTGCTTCCACTCGTTTTAGCACATCAGCAAGACCCGTTTTGTGTTTTTTCTTCGACAAACCAGCCTTTTTTCTTTGTTTGCGCCAACCTTTTACCGTCAAAATATCCTCAAGTTTTTTGTTGAGTTTTAATGACTTAATATCGGCATCTAGTTTTTGGCCGTCTTTACGGCTAAATGTATCCGCAGAACTAAAAGAAGCAACAATAAAAACAAACAGCATGAGCATTATCTTTTTCATATGATTTCTCCATAAAAATAGATACATTCGTTTAAATGTAATACTGCATAGTCGTATAACTTAGTTCGAGTTTACCGACAACGAACAAAAGTAGCAAGAACAAACTAATGTTCCTACTGCCAGTATTATGCATCGCATGCCCTAGGTAAAATATCTTTTTCCACAAAAAATTTCTCATACATCGCCAATTTCAACCACGACGAGGCAAACTGTTTTTCATCTAATTCGCGACGATACCCAATCGAATTGCGTTGTGGGCGCTGCGCTGCTTTATGAACGCCTTGTAAAAGAGCCACCGCGGTTTTTAACATGTTTTCTTGTAATACAAAGCTTTCCTTACTGACATTTAGAGCAAGATCATTTGCGAACGACGACACACCACAAAGAACCGCGGCACGAATTCTGCGCTTGCATAAGTCGATAGGACTTAAAGAAACTTCAGGGGTTGCAGCGATGACACAGGCATTTTTCACTCTGGGTAAACAATCTAGTGAAAAGTTATAATGTTCTGTGGCAAAACGCAGGGCAACTAGAGTAATTTTGCTATATTCTTTACGCGCAATACATTGGAATTCTTCGCCTAGAGGTAAACGTTCGTAATTTTTTTGCGCTTCTAAACAAGACGGGATCTTTGGTAAAGAAATTTTCCATTTGTACTGCTCATAAGAACAATCATTTGCAATTTGTAGGTATATGTAGTGCTCACGAACACCTTCTATTTTTCCACGAAAAAACAGAAATCCCTGTTGCTTTTCTTCCAAGACAGAAAGTTGCTCTTCGAGAGGAATATCCCATAATTTTTTTATCAACGGTGTATCCCAACTGCACGCACCACCACTTACGGCCTTAGCATTTTTGTGAGCACTGAGACGATGATCAAAAGAAGCGCGCGCATTTTTGATAAAGATTTGGCTACGACTCAAGTGGTGGTGCGTCATACTAAGATCTCCCAAGTCAGGAGCAGAATGATAATAGGTGTATATTTCCTCGCGAGTACCTGGTTGCACAGAGTTAATACTCCATAAATTGTGATCTTCGTCAGTAAACCAAGTGCTCACCCCTGTGTAGCCACTGTCGCTAATAATCGGTAACGAAAAAATACCAAAAAGTTTGCGTTGATCTATTTCTCGGTACGAACGACGACCAATACCAATCCATTTGACCTCACACGTCTCCTTTGTCGTCAAAATATGCGCAGTGAGCAAACTTTCGCGCATGGCACCAACAACATCATGGGGTTTTTTATCTTTTACATTTTGCATTTGTTTATACAAATACGTTGTATTTGCCGCTAAACGGTGCAACGATACACTTTTTGCCCTATGAATAATCCGCAATAACTTTGCTTCGAGGATAAGACCGGCATTACAACAACCACCCGCGAGAATTTCGCTAAGAGTGTCTAGTGCGGCAACACCGGCATCGTATTGTTCTTCACTAATAGCCACATCTTTGTTTGTGTTAAATTCAGGGGCTTCCGGCTGTGCAACTTTTTGTGTGGCATCGTCGGTCACTTCAAGAACCGCCAGACAAGCAAACACGTGATAACAACGAGGTGTTAGCAAACAACTACAAGTCACTTGTTCCGGTTCCTTGAGTACTTCGCCACAAAGCGTAATGCGTTCTCCTTTTTCACTCTCAATAACAACATTGTCTCCGTCGCGATTCCACTTCCAGTTCTCTGCAGCTTGCGGAGATTTTTCAATGCGTTTGCGAATGCGTCGGGGTAAATTTTCGGTAAAATCCGCCAACAACAACTGCGTAATTGTTGGACGTTCTATTTGCTTACTTTTTTTGCAATCCATCGCGATAACTCCAATGGTGTAAGAGCAGCTACCGGCATACCCGCACTCACAACTTGTTCAGCAATAGCTGTTTCATAGCACGGCTGGCCACTATTGTCAATCGCCGCCAGCCCCAGTAGATGACAACCGGTGTTTTTCAGTGCATCGACTTCGTGCAAAAGATGAGATACCGCACCGCCCTCGGCAAAGTCAGAAATCAACACCACAATCGTCTGCGCTGGCTTTTCAATCAAATTTCGTGCATAGTTCAGTCCTTTGGCAATCAAAGTTCCTCCGCCAATAGACACATGAAAGAGTAAATCCAAAGGATCTTGAACGCGCTCACTAAAGTCGATAACTTCGGTGTTAAAAGCCACAAAGTTCACAGATAAAGCGGGAAGGCGTGCTAAGATAGATGCGGTGATGGCGCTGTGAATGACACTGCGCTCCATCGACCCGGAAATATCCACAACGAGTACAATGCGCCATCCCAAACTTTTCTTTACTTTATTTTGAAAATATATTTTATTTGGCACAATGTGCAAACGATTCTTCGCATCATAATAGGCATTGTTCAGATTGGCATTTAAGGTTTTTTTTAGATGTATTTTACCGGTGTTGCGCATCGTAGGTTTAGGAGTAGATAAGCCAGTAAACGCTGGACGAATTTTTTGAGAAAGTTCCTGTGTTAGTTCGTCAATAATACGATTGGCCAATTTTCGCAAATGCTGTAGTTGTTTTTCGGAAGCGGCACCTTTTAAGGACAAAACTTGTTCCAGCAGATCTATAGATGCTGTCACTTGTTGTGGATTAATTTCACTAATAGCGGCAATACGGCCTTGCATTGCTGACTGGGCCAGAACTTCGTCACAAATTTGTTGTTGAAAAAACTTTTGCAACTCCTCTTTCCATTCGCGAATCGTGGGAAAGCCACTTTCCGTAGGCGAACCACTCTGCGAACCATATAATTCATCTAAGCAACACGCCACCTGCGAAGCAAAACCACTATGCCGCGGCGCATATCCAAAAATCAGAGAGCAACGATCTTGGGGAGAGATTTGCTGCTCTCTCGTTGTCTTTTTTATGTGTTTCTTATTGCGAGTGGTCACTTCGTGATGCGTCGGCATCTCAAAACCCAATTCACAAAGTCGTTGCCGTGCATACAAGTCCTGTTCGACCCACTGCGGTGTATTTCTTGTGGAATGTACAATATTTAGATCCTCGTCGTAGCGTTCTTTTAGCCATGACAGAACTTCGTGACGCGAGGTACGCGAAAGAGGAAGAAATCCCTGACGCAAAAACGGAAGACGCTGCAAAAATTGTGCATCATCCATGACTTCTATTTCGTCAAAAAAGTCACTTAACCAATCGTGCTGTAGCGCAAATAATTCGTCGGCGAGATAAATCCCTCCTTGCAAAAAGTCGCAAAGTTTTTTTGCCATTTCGATATACTGCGCCTCCCTCAACAACGAGCAAAGACAATGTGCAAAATCAGCAACGGTTTGTTGTTGTAAAAGGACAAGCGCCACATGAGAAATTCCGCGAATCATGTAGCTCTCACAACGAGAAAAACGCTGTAGTATTTCTTCTAAGTACAGGCTCTCGTAACTATTGCGAATTTGATACTGTACAACTTCTTTCATAACCGCAAGGTCCTCAGGTTTACTCCCGATCCCTTCTAAAGAAGCAAGAAGTCTTTCGTAAAAATGCTGCACATATTTTTCATATGTTTTTTCTCCGAGATCGCTTTGCTCAAAACCCGGTATGAGTCCACTTCGGATCTTTTCCAAAATAATCAATACTTGGTGATTTACGTGTAATTTTTGCGGTGTCTCATATAGCTTACACAAAATTTTACGGGCACTTTGTGGCAATATACAATGACAGGCAAATTCCAAACAATACACCTCATTGTTCGCATCCTGCTGTCGTTGACGCAATACCCCTTCGCATACTTGTGTGATATTCGCACCATTGATGGCATATGTATGAATTTGTGCCTCCACAACGGGATTCCACGCGATACTCCATTTACTGGTAAGTGGCGACGAAACAGAAATTTGCTGGGTGGTTTGTTTTTCCACCAATTGTATTCCCACATAATGTAAACGTTCAAAAAACACGTGGCGCTTATAATCCAGAGAAGAGCGAAGTGGATCTAACACAAGTTGCTTGGGTTGTTTCTCCAATTGTGGCAAAGAAGGTAATTTCAGGATTTGTAGATTCTGTTCGATATTCGCGTACAAACCGCTTCGCGGCACGCGTTTATGGAGAAATCCGCGCTGTTCGCCGACAAGTGCTTTTTGTAACGCGCGCGCAACAATTTGTCCGCGACCATATATTTCCCCTTGGGTAAGACAAGTTTCGATCGCCTCTAAAAACTCGCCGCGCCCAATCGTTTTTAGGCTGCGTAAAGAACTAAGGTCCTTGGCCATGCGTAATATTTCAATGGCATCTGGTGTTCCTGCACAATGGTCCTCATCGCGAATCGCCTGACAAATTTGTGTGAGTACTTTTGCCATAGTATCTTCGATACAGCCACTATTCCTAAGAGTTTCCCATACTCCTTGTCGCCACAACGGATCGCGTATTCCCGCTGGATAACCAGAACGAGAATCAAGAAGATCAAAAGAATAAGGAATCAGAGATGTGGTAGTATCTTCGCAAATTTTTCCGGTGGTCTCTTGCCACAAAAGAGGCTGGCGAAGTAAGGCCGCGGCATGAAAAGCCCCCACAATGACGACGACTTTTTGCTGTTGTGGATATTTTTGCAATTGTTGGCGCATAAAAGTCTCGCGAATCAAATCGCTGCGATCAATACTCTCATCGAGAAAAGAATCTACGCGCAATGCCCACCCCAAACGCAAGGCATTGCGACGTATTTTCCATGGATCACCACTATCGGTCTCCACAACACTATCCCACAGGGAGGAAAAATCTTTACATGAAAATTGATCTAAGAGGTGGTGGAGAACATAATCGTTGCGTATCACATACGAGTCATTTTCCACAGGGGATCGCTCCACAAAACAATCGCAAGGCTCAATAGCAACATTATTGCGTAATGCCCAACGAATCGCGACGAGCTCAGGAGAAAAATCTGCCAAAGGATAAAAAGAAAATAAACGATTTTCTTCTCCCCCTGCAAGAGCCACCGGAGCTTGAATATCTTTGTCGTTTAAAAAAGGTAGCCACTTGCGAAAAAATACCGGAAGCTCTAATAAAATGTGTTGCGGATGGTACTCCTCTAGTATACGCTCCACCATGTAAGCACATGCGGGAGAATGGTGACGAATTCCAATAATAAAAGGCTGTCTTTCACTTTCCAGCAGTTGCAAAGTTGTTTGCAACTCAGGTACTTTTTTTGTTTTTTCCATGACATCTCTCACGATAGTTCGTCGCGTAGTTCATACAACTGTTCCCATATGCGTTCGTTGCGTTTGGTACGTTCAAGAACGGGGCCGTCCCAATAGCGCAGAATTTTATCCTCATCTTTTGGTTCGTCTTTTACGACAACGCCCTTAATATAACCAGGAAGATCGCGAACAATGTCTTTTGCAGAAGAAAAATAACTTTGTTTGCGCGACAACGAGCAGGCAATGCTCACAGCTTCCGCGGTACTCATAATGGCCGTTGGACGTTCCACGCTCCACCCTTCCTCCGTAACTCCACTGCGCAAATCGCGAAAGCAAGTGACAAGAGCATCTAAAAGTACATCATCTAACTCAAACGTAAGTTGTTCATTTGCGAGGTATGTCGTCGCTTGGGAACGAATCAAGTCCGCTTCTTGTTGTTGATCGGCAATAGGATGAACATTTTCAAAATTAAAACGTCTTTTTAACGCCGCGGACATTTCCGAAACCCCCTTATCGCGTAGATTCGCTGTCGCAATAACGTTAAAACCTTGCTGTGCGTATTCTATAAGAGAATTTCCCGTGCTGTCCTCAATCTCCGGTACGACTAGGCGTCGTTCAGATAAAATAGAAATCAATGCGTCCTGAACTTCGGGCAAACAACGCGTAATTTCCTCTATGCGTACCACGGCCCCTTGTCGCATACCTTGCAACACGACCGATGGTGTTAACGCTTTTATCGAATATCCCTCAGCAAGTAGTAACGAGTAGTTCCAGCTATAGCGAAAATGCTCCTCTATTGTTCCCGCCGTCCCCTGGACTGTAAGAGCACTATTGTTACTGATCGCAGCCGCGAGTAGTTCTGACAACATCGATTTTGCTGTCCCAGGTTCCCCCACAAGAATAAGACCGCGCTCACCAGCAAGGGTGACAACACAACGCTCTACAAGTGAAGTATTGCCGACAAATTTACGGGTAATTTGTAAATTTTTGGGAATTTTCGCCGGTGCTTTTGTGCCCTTTTTCAACGACAACTTTTCTCCACCGAGAATAAATTTCACCGCAGCGCGTGGCGTGATCTGCCACCCCTTGGGACGTGGCCCTTTGTCCCACACTTTTAAAAAATCGAGCTCTTTTTTGTAGAGAGTTTCAATTGCTTGGCGTTGTGTTTGTTTGCCCATTACATTTTCTCCCACTGTGGAATATCACCATCGACGACTCGTTGCCAAGCATCATTAAATAATTGATGCACGCACTTTGTCGCCACTATAGTTCCCAAAGGTGTCACTAAACGATTTTCTTCATCCAAACATGCCTCGTATAATGGGAGCTTCCATAACTCAAGTGGCAAATGCGGCGCTTTGAGATCGAGCCATGCTCCCGGCAAAAAGTGCTCACGTCCCGCACGTTTTCTTTTCGCATGTAGAAGTAACTTCTTGTCTACGAGTTCCGTGGTGGCCTTTTTGTACTGTGCTGTTTTCCAGTGATTCCACTCTAATATGTTTGCTTTTGTAGGCTCAGCAAGCGTGAGTGTTTGTAAATATAAGGTCGCCGCCTCGCTAGATATTTTGTATTTTTTCTGTACTTTTGCTACGATTTTTGGCGCAGATTTTTCGGGATTGGCTTCGAACTCTCCGTGCCGCAAAGGTGAGCTTTCCATGCGTTTTATTACCGCAGCAAACGCCTTATCTTTGAGCAATGAAATACAAAAATGGTTGCTAAGCGCCCTTTTTGAGCGAGGGGCAATTGCTGTCATTTTACTCCATACGTCCTCCTCGACAAACAACGCCGGACGTATTAAAAAATAAAATGTGAAATAATACTTACCGCGCAAATACAAAACGATATCGTAAGATTTTTTGTTCCATATGAACGACTCACCATGTTTGCACTTCTTCTTTTTTGGTTTCCCTAACATCGTGGTGAGAAGTTGTAAAGTTTTCCCTTCGTCTTTCGGTGACTCCTCTAACCATTGTCGTTCCAGACACATCACAAAACTTTTGTTACTCATGCGTTCTTTTGTTTGTGCGTACAATTTCGCCAAGCCTGGAGCCAGTGCATCGCCTACCGCAAGCTTTGTCTGCAACCACAAGGTCATCTTACAAAACGTCTTGAGTGTCTCTTCATCAAAGCATGGTGTATCTTCACAGCTATTTGTCAACTCACCATCATCGGCAATGTTCCATTTGCCATCATTGGCGTAGCTGTGCTCACTAATGCTACCGTTTGCTATCAGTAAAAAGTTGGTGTAATCTATTTTCTGCGAATAGTAGTCTCCTGTGGCAAACTTTTTCTTGGCTTTTTCTAAAAGAGCCAAAGAAACGGGTTCGCGTTTACCAACAACCTTATTCCAATTTTTTGCCAAAAGCAGCGTCATTTTTTCCATACTACTAGACTTCCAATACGTTTCTAAAACGCCCTCATACAGATGATTAATTTGTGTCAGACTCAATTTGGGAATCTCTTTTTCTGCAATTTTCATTTCCTTTGCCTTAAGGCCTAGTTGATCACGCACTGTTTTTGCGTAGTCAGACTCATGCAGATATTGATTTCCGATAGAAACATTCAAAATATAAAAAGCGCCCCCTCGAGAAACTCCTGTTTCCTGTGCAAAAATTTCTAAAATTTGCGGAGTAATTGTAAAACATTGCTGATCGCGCAATTTTTCTAACAAGTCATGTATTTTTTTACTTCCCACATAGGACTGCTGCGTGTAGATTTCCTCTTGCAACGAGTGATATGCAACAAGTGTTGGTTTCTTTGCCGTAGATATTTCACTAATCGTTACCTGTGTTTCCTTATCCTGGTAGTAATATCCTTGCGAAACAAAGTTCATAATAAATACGGCATTTTTTTCGCGTTGCAACACGAAATTAGATCCCTCATATTTTTTTTCATACTTTGTCACATATGTTTTTAACTGTGCTTTTTTGGGGAAAAATGCGGCGATGTTCTCTAAAAATAGCCATAAGCTCTCACGTTGTTGATCTTCTAGAATAGGAGACAAGGCCATCATCCCCAAAGTTTCTATTCCGCTTAAAAATTTATTCCATCCCAGAATCGTATTTGTCGATACTTGGTCTTTGTTTGACTGCACAAAATCACTTACCTGTTGCAGTGATGGGTATAAATTGTTTTCAGAACTATAACCATAGTGCCGCCGGGCATTCAACTGGTACAATATAGGGGCGATCGTACGGCGCTCGATAATAACCCCCGCCACACTCTCGTTGCGTTTAGCAAGACTTTCTAGTTGTGCTTCGCGGTGCACGATAGAATTCAACAACTGTGTTATACTGTCAATGATACGTTCATTTTTTATCTTAGGTAATTTTTCGGCAATGGCCTTACATTGTTCGCGATGAATTTTCTGCTGTTTATCTTCATCCGCATCCAACTCATACAGGTTTTTACACGCTTTGTATATCTCTTCGACTTTGCTTTTGGAAATCTTACGCAAAAATTTCGACGCTGTTTCGTCGCGTACATCGTATAAATGCCACCACAAAGCAGGCAACGTAAAGTAGCTATAACTAGAAAGTGTGTATCCATCTTCATCCACAACAAAAGCGTCTGATCGCGAGTCGTTCACGCAAAGTGCCAGTGTTTCTTTTTGCTGTGGCATACAAATGACAGCATCTGGCTCGATGTGTCTACTCGTTTGAAATGTTTGCCTGCAAATGTTTTCGACAAAGGTGATGTCGTTGTTTTTTTTCACACGAAGTCCGTAAAGTTTTCCTTTTTGCCCTAAGATAGATTTGGAAATCTGCTTAGGTAGTGAGTGCAGTTGACATTGTCGATGCAGCAAAGTGTCTTCGTCTTGTAAAAATTCATCAAAAAATTTAGGCAAAGAAGCCCGCCCTTCTTTATTCGTTTCCAGATCCCACTCACAAAACTCTTCTTGTCTCTTTTGCATATTCCATGTACACGCCCAATATTTTTTACCGTCAAACAGTATTTGACGTCCATCCAGGGCACTCAAAGACTCGTCACTGCGAGGCTTGATAAGATATGGATATAGACTTGGTTCTTGGGTACGACACAATTCGTTAAGTCCATATATCGTCTGGTAGTAAGAGCCATTGTAGGTGAACTTCTTTTGCGGCTTTGACATCCAATAACACATGTGCTCCGACCAAGTTTTGCGCAAAATCACCAGTAAATCATCATGAACAAAAAAAGCTTTTTGGTAGGAAAACCCTTTGGCGATCGTAATGTCGTACTCCGCTATTGTTTTGCTGCTATCTAAAACAGCTATTTTTCCGCCGTGAAACACCACCAAATACGGGAATATACCGCTAATCTTGACTTCATCGCGCGCTTTCTCATCTAAGCTTTGCAAGTAACTATCCAACGATTTTAAACCGTATTCTGCCAAAATTCCCTTTTGTAAATTGCGTGTAATATTGGCAATAGGAGATCTTTTCTGCAAAGCTTTTTTCACTTTAGGGTATAGTTTTTGTGTATTAGGTGTGAGCGAACAGGCAAGAAGTTCGGTATTGTGGACATATTCAAAAACGTAACCTTGCTGTAAAGATTCAATTGTATTCAGTAGATACTCTTCGAGCATCTCTTTTAAATGGGCTCTTTTATAAATTTGTTTCTCAAGACCGATACGTTCGTTTTCATCGTCACAATAAATCAAATTTCCCAATGCGCGCATCAGCATGGGTCGAAATACAGTATTTGTCGCCACATACTCAAGCTCACGGCTTTTATCTGGCCCTGGAATTTTAGGCGACAACCACCTATCAAAGCTCATCAGTATTGTTTTCGTAGAAGGTGCAATATCTATTTGCATTTCGAGCAATAAATCCAATAAATCAACATCTACGGTAATTCGCGTATCGTACTGCCACCTTTTAAAAGACGATTGCAGAGAAAGCGACTCTTTAGAAAAAGCACTGTGGTAGTCACGTATAATCGCAAATAATTCATTGCACACGTTGTCCTGCGAATAGTAATCTACGCGATTGCAATAGTTAATCGTTTGTTCTAGCCAAGCGATTGTCTTAATGTCATGGTTTTTGCAGTATTTCTTGTCTTTCAGCGCCTCCAAGGCGCCAACATCGCGCAATAAATTCAGCCAAAAAGCGTAGTTTTCCGACTTGCTATGTTTCATCGGAAAAAGAAATAACAATTTCGCATGTAGATGTTTATCGGTCTTACACAGCTGAACAATATTTTTTTGATAATACTTCCAAAAATCCAACGGTGCATTGTTCAGGATGGGCGCTTCAATGATACTATGGAGAAATTCTTTCTCCAACGCCTGCGCGTTTTTTATTTGTTTGGTGAACGATGCCAGGAGTTTTCCCATACCAACAAATGGCGGTACTCCACCACAAATTCTCTTACTGCACAACTCTTGAAAGTGATTGTACGCTTCTTTGGCAGAATATAACTTTTGCAACTCCTTGGCGTAGTCCTTCAAACTAGCAGTGGTGACTGCCCCGCAAAGAGCAAATTCCAAAAAGGTTTCACGCCGTGCATTTTCATCTATTTTGAGCGCATATACTTTTTCTGCACTACGCGCTTTGGCGAAAAACTGCGCCGCATATTTTTGATTACTGTTGTCAATAAACCTTCGTCCCGCTTCTTCATGAAAAGAGGGCAAGAAATGCGGAGCTGTCTTTGCCAACTCTTTTGCCAAGTCATCAAATGCGGTTTTCGCATGTCCAGGCTTACTCTTGATAAGCTTTTCGCATTTTTTGAAATCTTTGAGAATCGTCAGTGCATATTTGGCGTTTTTGCTGTCATTGACCAAAGCCCATTCGGGAAAACCCATGGCGCGATTTATTTGTTTTCCTAACTTACCTAGCGTTTTTGTCAACGAAAAACCATAGTAGTTCATTAGCGCGTCTTCACCTGCACCTAATTTCTTCGTGGTAATGACTATGGTTTCCTCTTCTAAAACGGGGTGTACATAGTAACGAGCCTCTACCATGTCGCATTTATACTTTTTTGTTTTATATGCATGATCCGCCACACCTCCGGCTTCTAGCAATTTCGCTGTAGATAGAGCCGCTATTTTTTGTGGCGGGTTGCTACTTTCAGCAACAGGAGGCGGTAAATCCACAGGATATTTTTCTTCATCTTTCTTGCGCTGAGCAAAAATAGCACTCGCCATGCGATGCCCTTCAGAAAAAGCAATCGGGCCAATCTCTTGCAACGTTAAACTTTTACCTTTTTCATTTACCCAAATAAGCTCACCTGTATATGTTTCGTATTCTGGATACTCTGCTCCAATCCAATAACGAGCTTCTGTTTTCTCTCCTCGCTCCCAAATAAGGCATGTCGCATAACCACCTGAAACTTTATACCCTAAGTTTTTTGCACGTGTAATGGCATAAAATAGCTGTTCAAAATGCCCATTGTCGTAGTTGAGAATTTCTTTGGATTCCGATTTGTCATTGCTATTTTTTTCCCAAATCTCACGAAAAAGTTGTAAAACTTTTTGTTCTAAATCAAGCTCTGTAGCGAGTTCCCTTAAATCAGCAAGATCGGGAATTAAAATAGGGTGGGGAATCACAATATACGAAGCCCCCAACCACTCCGTTTCCCCATCAACATTGATAATACCGACACCTTTTTCGGCACAGATATTTTTGAGAAAACCACAGGCAGACAACTCGATATGATCGTCTTCAACAGGGCATACCACAAGATTTTCCAATGTATTTTGCCATAGCTTATCTTGCCATAAAATACACAAAATTTTCGTTGAAATTGGCAGAGAGCGTTGAAACCAAGTTTCAATTTGCTGTGCAATTTGTATTTTGCGCTGCGTGAGCCACTGTTGCAATTCTTTTAGCTGTTCTGTTTCGGGAAGTTCTTTGACTTTTTTGGGAAGGGTCTTGACGATTTTACCTTTGGCGTTGCGACAAAGTATATTGTTATCTACTAAGGCAATGTCGTACCCTAAAGATGTGGAAATCCATTTTTCATTGGACATGCGAATTCCTTTGTTTAATGAATGTGGAAATTTGTTCAAATAATCGCGATATCGTTTTGTTTATCGACAAAGTCTTTTACCGAGCTTAACTATACAATCGAACATCGCAATTAGGCAACCATTTTCGCCTTTGTGATGCTATGTACATTCTTACTCTGAGAACATTGAAAAATGAGAGCTAAATTTTAGCTCTCATTTTTATAGTTTTACTTTTGATTAAATAGAGGAAATTTGCGTGGTTTGAAAACGTCAAAAAGAGGTCTTAGGAACAATGACAATTGCAGAAGCCACTTCTCGTTCGATTTCTCCTCCTTGCGGTCGATTAATTAAGTCTCCATTGATAACAAGAGTGGAGGAACCTCCTCCGTCTAAATTTAGTGCTTTCTCAGCTCCTAGATTTACAAAAATGTCTGCCAATTCAATTAAAGATATCCCTGCGCTGGATGTTTGTCTTCCATCCACAACAACGATTAATAAATGCTGATCGGGAGTGTATCCTAGAGCAGTTCTAGGTTGTTTTTGCGTGGTGTTCCCTATTCCTGATCCAAAAAAAACTTCTTGTTCCCAAGTAACAGAAGGTAATCTAGAGTATACCAGCATTGGTCCTCCTCCTACGCCCATGTGAAAAGAAGTTTTCGTTCCAAGCGTTGGAAAAGTTTTGTGTGGCTGTGGTTGTGTTTGACCTTCCCGAATGGGGCTGGGAGATGTATATGAGAGTAAATCTCCTTGAAACTTATATCCCCAAAAGATATCCGCTACACCAAATTGGTCTACAACAAAAATGCTTCGTGTTGGATAGTAAACGATTCCTTTACGCCAAAACTGAGACACGTTGTTTGACAGTATTTTTTTGTTATTCGCAATAAAACTATAGGAAATTCCCTGTCCTTTGCTTACGCCAAAATATCCGGCATTGATAGCTACGAAAGCGTCGTGTTCCTTCGCAAATCGAGTGACAGGCTGTTTTCGTTTTGAGTTTTCTGCTAAAACTGCCTGCATTTCCATATCATGTTTTCGCAAATCAATATCAACATACCAAGCGCGTATGGGCGTCATGTCATTTTGCGCACTAAAAACTCGTATAGAAAGCGGTAATTTGCTATTGAGTTTCTCTACCGGTTGCCAGTCTAAATTTTGGCAGAACAGAATTTGAGAGAAGAAAAAAAGATATATTATATACTTCATCTTTACCTCTACTAATGCATAAAGAAGTTCTGTAAATTCATGTGTTGATGTTATTATATCAAAGAAGTGGTAGTATGATCTTGCAAAATGATTTAAATTTATTTGAAGTGCTGAACGAAATCTAAGGTATGCAGGCCATTGAGGGATCTACACTGACGGTTGAATTTGCTATGGAAAAGTTTTTAAATGTGGGCAAAAAATTAGAGGCTACCTTCAGTAGCCTCGATTGGTTCAAAAATGATGTAGAAACTCAATTTTTAGTAACTTTAATTACACACGGATTTTTGCAGTTGAAGAGAAACTGAGTCTCATTCTCAAAAACAATAATACAAAATTACAAAATAATACAATTCACTAATAACAGCACAAAAGGAAGTTTATGCTTTGTTTTTTCATCAAAGTAGAGGAGAGACTTTGATTACAAGGAGCTATAGACAAATTGATATGAGCGTCTTCTTTAATTGACACTGAGTCTCAATATCATGCTTAACTCAAGAGAAAAATAAAATTTAAAAATACATATAAGGTAAATTTGTGAATAGATTACCTTTCTGTAGAAGAAATGTCAAGAGTAAAAAAAATTTTTTTCCCATAAATAGCATTACAAATAAGCTATTAGCGATAAGACGCCCAAATATATTGGCTCGCAGAGTATTTCCTTGATAAGAAGATTAGTTTTCGTATATATGTGCAGAGAGGTGGTGATTCATAGGGATGCTTTTAGGAATAACGAGATTATTCTCGTTAATTCCTAAAAGTGGTAGTAATTTTATAAATTACTCTTAATGTACTCGATAGCTTTTTCTTCGTCTCCGACGATAGGTAGTCGATCGGAAAGCCCGATTGTTTCTATCAAGTTTTTAAACTTATCTGCATTTATGAGACAAGCACAACCACTTGCCATGCCAATTTGAGAAGTGATATTGATTAGAACACCAATACCTGTACTATTTATATTGTGAGTTTGCCCAAAATCAAAAATGTAAAACTTGATATCTTTGGAGTAGCACTCACTAATACTTGCTTCAATGACTTGCATACTTTTCTGATCTACAGAACCAATGAAGCTTAGAATAGCTACATCCCCGATTGTTTCGTAATTCTTAAATTCTGAAGTAATTTGGAATTCCATAGGTTTGCCACAACTAAAATTGAACTGCTAGAAATTATACTTTTGACAATGCCAATATACTAGTTATTCAAGCAGTTATCAAGATTTATTTGTTATTTGTAACAAATAGACAATGCCAGTACAGCATAAGCCGTAACCAATCGGGGATCACCCTCCCACCATTTATCTTGTGTATTCACCCAAGATCCATCCTCACGTTGTTTTTCAAGCAAAACCTTGGCTAAATCTTCACGCCAGTTATGCACAACATTTTTATCGTCGGTAATGGTATCTTCTCCGTAAACACTCATGGTTTTTGCAAAGGTGTGGTAATAATAAAAAAGTCCTTTGTGTCCGACACCTCCTGGATTTTCGCTAAGGTCGTAGTTACTTGCTATCCACTTATATGCCGCTTGAACACGTGGATCATTTTTATCTACGCTTGCATAAATATAACTTTTAATACCCGCGTAAGTCATACTACCGTAAGAGCGATATTTGCTACCATCACTTCCTGCCTTGCTATTTGCAGGATAATATACGAATCCACCGTCATTAGCTACCCAGCCTTTACCAATTTGGTCGTTACTCTCGGTACGATTTTGGCAACGTTGTAAAAAAATCAGGGCTTTCTTATATACTTCATGGTCTTTCGATAGGCCTGAGTCATGTAGTGCTTCCATTGCATATTGAGTATTCGACAGGTCAGGACGTTCATCTCCACCATAGCCAACTCCACCATAGAAGGGATCTTTTGCAGGATCGTAGCCTTCGCCTTCATCGCACTGTAAATCAACCAAATATTGCTGTGCTTTCTTGATAACATCTTCATGCTGTTTTGCCACATCGGGATTCCCCGACAATGCAAGTAGAGCAACCGCGGTAATATAGTTGCCTAAATTCGTTGCATATATGCCTCCATTTTTTTTCTGCAAACTCACAAGGTGTTCGATCGGTCTGCGAACCCATGGTCCATCATCAGGACCATACTTGCGAGGGCTTAGAAAAAAAGAATACAAAACAAGAGCTGTTACTCCTGGATGTCCCCAATGCCCTTCTTTGTTTTGGGAGTAACGCAAGTAGCGCACCCCACGGTCTATCGCGGACTTTACTTTCCCTTTTGTTTCTTTTGAAAGTTTTACGGAAGTTGATTTTTTCTCATCAGCAAAACTCATTTGTGGCAAAAACATACTAGCAAGCAAAACAATAACAAGATATCTCAAAGCGTACCTCCTAATTTAAAGATGTTTATCTGTTTACCCAATTTTATGTAGGGCATGTCATCAATTAGCTAAGAACACTAAGTGTAAATAAAATATGCATATGGTGTCATTCCTGGCTTGACCAGGAATCCACAAATAAAAGTACAAAACTCAATAAAAATAAGACTTTCTTTTTACATAAGAATTTTTTTCTTTTATTGTTTTTTCTCTCAAAAAGCGTGGATCCCGCATCAAGTGCGGGATGACACAGTAAAGGAAATTTCTTTAATTGATGACAGTCCCGAAGTTTGCCTATAAAAGTTAATTGACAACACGCCCTATTTAAGTAACGTATTTTCTGAATAAAAGTTCTGATATTATTATGCATTATTTCCAAGACATCTTATTCCAAAAACGCATAAAATCATTGCTAATTTCTTGTTCTTTTTCCTGTAGTAAAATTTCCGCAAGTAATTCTTGGGGTTTTCCTTTGCGTAGTGTCTCGTATAAAAATCTCTTAAAATCTTTCTCATACTTGGAGTTTAACAAGAAATAAACCCAAGCGTAACTCAAAGAACGATTTTCAAGAAACTCCGTGCCATAAAATAATTCATCATCAGTTATTTTATTCAGGTCTGCCTTACCAGTGCGAATAATATCCTTGATTCTAAAATAATGGTATAGCGAAATTTTTTGTTGTGCAAAATTTTCGACCATTCCTTCTTTTAGCCACACCGGAAGATTTTTTCCCACTACAAGTTCAAAAATACATGCTTTGTTCAATTGTAAAATCATTACTTCATTGTGCAGATCGGTACAACCGGCAAGCATATGTTGCTGTGGAGAAAATACGAAGTTGCTAAATTTAGGCTCTGCAAACAAGTGACTATCTAAATATTTCTGCAACGCATTTTGTTGCGAAAATATTTCAACGGTTGTTGACGAAACAGAAGGCTGTGCTATTTGCATAAGTTTACGAAAACGTTTATTCACATTTTCGAGGTAGTCACCAACAACTTGTTTTTTTTCTGTCAATTTGTAATTTGCCGTTTGATAAGGCGTATTATATTCTTTGATGTACGAAAAATATTTTTTCGCTTCCTTGTTCTCAGGGTCTTGCCCTATGTATGTTTTCAAAATAGATTGCGCTTTTCCGATATCATTGTTTTGCAAGTGCCAACTACACAAAAGATAACTTGTCAAAAACTCTTCTGGGGCAATTGTCTGCGCTTGAAGATAATCTTGGAGAGCATCTTTATAATGCTGTAAAAAATTATGTGCTATACCGCGAACGACATAAACAGTGTAAAGTTCATCTTCATTTTTGTCTTTTAATATTTGGATCACGTCAGAACAGTCTTTAATCGCGGCGGTGTAGTTTTTCATCTCGTTGTAAAGTCTTGCCCGCGAAAGTAAGATAAAAGGATTTCGTGGATATGCCGCATACAATTCCTCGATGAGCTTTTGTCCCACAAGCAAGTCACCTTCCACAAGCGTTTTATATACCTTTTCCAGAGAAGAACGTGAATTTTGGTCTAACTGCGTATAGTATTTTGCTAGAGATTTAGGTATACCGTTCACCCATACATTTTTCGTCACTTTCTTCTCTTGCAATCGAAGCTTTGTCAACGCAACCTGTTCCGTAAACCATTTTTGATCTACTTCACCGATGACGGTGATATCATCAAATCTCACGCGTGAGTCAAATGTACCAAAACTGACACCTCCTTGTTGGTAGGTCTTGTTCTCGCGTACATTCAACAAACGCCCGCCACTAAGATTCAACGAAAGTCTACCATTGTGAGCGTTTATATGAATTTTATAATTTTTGCCACTTGGTATTGTTGGCGACTTGGTACTGGCAAGTATCTGCAACTGGTTATCCTGGTAACACTGAATAATGTTCTGGCTATTTTTATCTTGTAAACTTTTTCTCCAGTTAAGAGCAAATAGGTAACCACCATTGTCTTTTGCATCTTCATGATACACTTTTGCATACAAATTGTACTTACTACGCGGTGCGATTTGTCCTTGAAATTTAACTTGTACTTTTCCGGTAAAAGGAACATGTAGATGAGCAAATGCTGGGGCAGAGGCATCCGCACTTACTTCCAAATATTCATTGATAATAGCCCCCGCAGCCGAAGTCTTGCCTCGGGTGACATTTTCCCAAGGTCCTAAGTTCATAGACGGAGAAAAATTATAGATAATTTTCCAGCGTTTACCTAAACGTTGAGGCTTTCCCCCAAAAATCTCTTGTGCAATTTCTTTTTCTGCAAACGTATGCTGTGAAGGTTTCTGGTAGTCTAAAATCGAAAAGTCCACAACCATTTTTTCATTGTGTTCCACAAGTCCATAGTAACGTGCCTGTAGTTTGGACAGCCATTGTTGTGCGAAAAGTACTTTTTCCGGAACTTTTTCGGTGGGCCAATACCAGCGTGAATTAGAATAAGTAAATCCCAAAAATTTTCTTGCTGCACGATGATTTGGTGTTAAGGAAATCACCTTCTCAAATTGTATTTGTGCGGGTAATTCTAAATTCTTTTCCAAACACCACAATCCCAGTTGATACTGCGCTTGGATATTATTGTCGGCTAGTTTCTTCGCGACCAACAAGTAAGTTTCCCAAGGAGAAGGGAACTGCACTTTTCGCAAAATTTGCGCTGAAGATAAATACCTTACCCCTTCGGTAGTACGCAACGTGTAAAGTTTTGTGTCTTTATTTTGTAAGAGATATCCACTGAGCATCTCTTTACGTAGAGTAACCAGTGACCAATTCCCCAAATTCTTTTTCACATGCCACTCACCATTAAACCATACAAATCCCTTATTCTTTCGATCATACATTTCATTTTCGCGTTTTACGGTTTGCGGCAGTGTCCAACGATGATCAAAAAAGACATAACCTTGTTGTTTGGCCATTTTTGCATAAAGCGCACGGCGCTTTCGTAAAGATTCTTTTTGTTTGTTTTCCCATTTTTTTAGGGGGGGAACTTGCTGCTTCTTTATCACATTTTGTTGTTGTTTTTGCTGTTGTTGTTTTTCCTGTTGCTCTTTTCTTTGGATGGCTAACTGGATTTCATTGTATTCACTTTGAGAAATAAATTCATCTTGGTACACCACGTACCCACCTTCAGGTATCGGAATCCCTGTTTTTGAAGACATGAGTTTCCAAGCAATATTTTCCTGGGTGGGATTTTGCGTAACGAATCTCACCAGCATTTTTTTTGCTTGCATATTGAGATTATATTCGTAACAAAATAACGCCATTTCCCAAGGATATTTACGATCAATAGAATAGAGGAAAAGTATATTGAGAAGTTCCGTAGGATTGATCACATTACGCTTTATTTCATAAATATTGTTTTGCTCGTTAACGACAATGGTTTCCTCTTTTACTTTTTCAATATAAACATTGTGTCCGCTAACATGTGCCACTTTCTTTTCAAAATTTACCGCTTCTTTAAGAGATGTGATGAGTTTACCCAACGAACGAAACTCACTAGCTCGTAAAGATAATTTACCATTTTGCTTTACATCTTTATTCTGCGAAATAATTTTCAAATATGTATTGTATACCTTCAAAAATTGATATTTGTTAATGGCATTACGCGAAATTTGCAACAGCTCCTCTATGGTTTTCTCACGCGGTTTTTCAGTAATTTTTGTCGGATTTTTTTTATCTTCAACACTAGACGCTGCCTGCTCATAAGCGATAAATATACCAATCATAATCGATAACACGACAATCGTCGCCGTAAAAACAGTCTTTTTAATTGTTGTATCTGCTTTTTGATAGTGCCCAAGAATGGTGTTAATGGTTTTCATTTCAATAGGGTTGGCACTTTTCAAACGCTCGCGTAATTTTTGCAATTCTCCTTGCAAAGCTTGCTTTTGCATCGACTGTGAAGTACGAAAAGTTTCATCCAGTTCTTTTTCAAACTCTTCTGTTTCTGCAAATTCTTGGGGATCAACATATTCCTCATGCGTTGGTAGTTCGACGGTTGCCTGCACGGTTGCGCTAACATTGGTATCATCGGCCATTTCACGTACTAGCTTTATACGCTGAGAATCCGCCCATTTTTTTGCAATGGCTTCTCTTTTCAAATTCCCCTTGAGTATTAATATATGTGAAAGAGGTACACTGAGGTTGTGTTTTGCAAACAATTCTTGAATTTCGAGTCCTTCATCCACAATGCTTTCTTTTAGCTGCTTTTCTTCTCGCATTTTCTCAAAGAACTGTTGTTCTTTGTCACTAAGGCAAATTAGATCAAAGCGAAGACTATATTCAATGCCAGACACTTTTTTCAAAAAAGATGCTATTTTTTGGCAATCTTCTGTCTTTAAAAACTCACAATAAAAACAGACTTCCAGATATTTCAAACTAAGCTCGGTAACCCCTAAAGATCCCTCCCACTTAGTCAAAGCCTCTTTGGCATTTTCTAGCGACATTTTATTATTTACAATTGCGATTTGATTGATAAGCACAGCAATGCTCTTTTTTACCGTTTTGCTATCAAAGCCTTTTGCAATATTCAAGCTACCAATTTTATCTTCGACATTGGGAATTAGATTTTTAATAGGATCAGAAAGAATTTTTTTGTGGAATAAAATATTTAAAAGAGGGGTTTTTATTTGGGAGTTTTCTAATTTTGCTTGAATATCAATACACAAATTCAAATCTTCAACACATATCGCAAATTTTTTTTTAAATTCTTCTGCGGAGAAATTTTCGTCATCTTGAAAACTTGTTTTGCCGCCTATCGCTTCGTAGAAAACTTCATCATCGGCAAAGGTAAATTGGCAAACGCGATAGTTGCGTATTTTTTTAATTTGCTGTGCACGAATCATGGAATAATAAACAGCGAAAATTTGCTCTATCGAAAGCAATCCTCGTTCGTACATAACTTGTGCAATATGTTTTTTTAAACCAAGAACTCTTGAGGTACTTACCTCTACGACACACATTTTAATATCTTCGCGCTTTACGAATTGGTATGTGGCAGCCGTTCTTCCAAACAAAACATCACTGTTTTTTACCATGTTATGATTCCATCAATTAAACCTATAAGAATTATAAATAGATAACGTTACATCTTATAACTTGTGCTAGTTTGTAGATAAAACGCCCCTGAATAATAACCCAAGTTAAAAATTCATATTGAGCATCAATTTGTGAAAATGGTTTTTTGTTTCTACGGGAGCGGGATCGGGAGCAGGATCGAGATCGAAAAAATAGTAATCTTTTTGCTAAGCAAATCGTTCGTTTAATGAAAAATGATGCAGGGTATCCCTACATCATTTTCAATTCTCATTCTGAGAGATAATTGCGGTGAATTGGAAGAGTCATATAAATAAAAATAGATTTTTACTTCACTTTAAAGGCAAGGATGGTAATATCATCAGCGTCCTCATGAGCCCCTTTAGAAAACTCTCCCACATCATCTTTGACAATTTTAATGACTTCCTCTAAATCGGAGGCACTTGATAATTCAATCACTTCGCACAGTTTTTCAAAACCGTACTCTTCTCCAGCTTTTGACTTAGCTTCGGTAATACCATCGGTGTATTGAATAACGATATCACCTGATTGTAATGGAATCTTTGCCTCTTCACACTTCAATGCCCAAGGAACACCAATGATAGTTCCTTTTGGAAGAAAGGTGGTAAGTTTCGGATCGCGTTCCTGGTTGTAAAGAATAAGTGGATTATGCCCCGCGCGTGCAAAAGAAAACACCTTTTGTTCTAAGTCAAGGACACCATAACCAGCGGTAGTAAACGTTGTGGTATCCATATCGGGATGAAGTTCTTGGTTGGCATACTCTAACACTTCAACAGGTGAATCTAAATTTTTAGACATCAATTTCACGATGGATTTGACCATCCCCATCACAACAGCGGCTTCTACCCCATGTCCGGTAACATCTCCAATCACAATTCCCATTTTGTTATCATCAAGTTTGACGAAATCATAAAAATCTCCCCCGATTTCTTCCATCGGTTCAAATGTTACGTGGAACTCGTAGCCTGGAACTTCGGGCGTCTTCGGGAACATTGCGCGGATACGTTTTTGGGCAACAGAGAGTTGCTGAGTTTCTGTATATACTTTGATATCTTGAAAAATTTCTTCGGCCTTTTGATATCTCTTTGCTGGAGATGGCTCCAGACATTTCATGACGATGTCACTCAGTGGCTGCGGAATTGCTGGCTTCACTTTGTTAGGAGCCAACTTGGGTTTGTATTTTAGTGCCTTGCCATACTTGGCCGGGTCTTTTAGTATATCTTCGGCATAAGGCAAACATCCACATAAACACTGATAAAAGATGACGCCTAACGAATAAAGATCTGTACGATAATCCACGTCTGCAGCACTTTTAAATTGCTCTGGGGAAATATAACCTTCTGTCCCCATGGCTTCACCTTTTGCGGTCAAGTACAATTTTTCTTCGCTGGGATCTACGATTTTAGACAAAGCAAGCCCAATGAGCTTGAGATATTTATCATTAGTAAGCATTATATTCGAAGGATTCACATCGCGATGGATGATATTTTGTCTGTGGGCAAATGACAGCGCACTTGCTAGCTGGCACATAATTTCACAAGTGGTTTCAATATCTAAGTACCCTTTGTCTTTTAGCCGAGAAGTTAAAGTCTCGCCTTCGACATATTCCATGACAACATAGTTCATGCGAAAATCTTGGCTGATCCCCGTATCATAAATTTGAACAATGTATGGGTGATTTAAGCGCCAGGCAAGATTCGCCATATTCATAAATCGTTTTACTAAGGTAGGATTATTAAGGTGTTGTGGAGCAACTGTTTTTATAGCGACGGGACGTTTGAGCGACTTTTGAATTGCCTTGTAGACAATCCCCATGTTCCCATAATCGAGAATTTCTTCAAAGAAATAACCATCGATTTCATGACCCACAGGATTGCTGTGGTCCTCAATTTCTTTTTTCTCTTCTTTTTTTGTCACAGGGACTTTGATAACAATTGGTAGTTTAGAAAATTTAGTGGAGCGGAATAATTCACGCCCAGATAGCTCATAGGTTTTAATATTTAGTAAAATATCTTTTGTCAGATAAATGACATCACCACTACGCAATTCCCTAGTGCCGTCAACATGGTCAACATTTACATATATCCCATTCTCTAAATAATTTTCAACCCAAATTTCACCATCTTTATTCTTTATCACACATGAATAACTATCGTCAATGTTATCAGGCGTATTGAGGTCTTCTACTTCTTGAAGAATGATTCCAAAGGAGTCTCCCATAGGAACATATTTTGAATATCTTCTTTGTTGGTTTTTAATTTTATCTATTGCCGTAATCGTTATTTTTACAGTCATAACAGTCCCATATCCATAAGCCATGAAATCTTTTCAAATAACTGGGGCCTTAGACTTTCTCCCAGCCACGGAATATACGCAATTTGTCGTACAACAGAATATCGAGATCTAAATAAATTTTTATTTTTTATGATAGCCGCACTTTGTAATGATGTCAAGTATCTTATGCGATTTCATTGTAAAGTTTTCCTGTGAATTTTGCACTTATTTTACTTTGCGATAAATAAAGTTGTCGTAATTATACGTATAATACGAGAACTCCGATCCCGATACCGTTTTTGTTCCGAAATCCAGATGATTTAATAGTAAAGAGATACACATTATGAAAAATAGGGATTTACGTTCGTTATCTCCTGATGAACGTCCGCGAGAAAAAGCGTTATTGCATGGTCTACAAACGCTCTCAAACAGAGAACTTTTTGCGATCATATTGCGTAGTGGGACGCGTCATCTAGATGTTTTGGACATATCAGCGGCAATACTCGACAAGTTTTCTAATTTACGTAACTTGGCCATAGCAAGTGTTGGTGAACTCAAAAAAGTACCTGGTATTGGTACAACAAAAGCCTTGCAAATAAAAGCATGTATGGAAATAGCACGTAGATTTTGTCAAAAATCCGTAGAAAATGGACAAGTATTGCTCAGTAGCAAGCAGGTTTATCAGCATTTTCAAAGTATACTACGCGATGAAAAAAAAGAAAAGTTTTATTTATTGCATCTAAACAGTAAAAATCAGCTACTCAAACAGGAATTAATCTCTATCGGTTCATTGAATGCATCCATCGTACACCCTCGCGAAGTATTTTCTTCGGCAATTAGGGAACGCAGTAATTCTATTTTATTAATTCACAACCATCCCTCAGGTGACCCAACCCCTAGCGACGAAGACATACATACAACAAAAAGACTTATCAAGGTAGGCTCCTTAGTTGGAATTAAAGTCATGGACCATATCATTATAGGAGATGGCTGTTATGTAAGTTTGGCAGAACAAAATATCGTGTGCTTTTAAAATTTTTTTGGTATCATATAACAACCTTGGTATCACTTCATACCAAGCACAAATATTTTATCTACACCATTTTGGGAGAATAAAATTGAAAGAGTTTATTTGTATTTTTTTGTGCGTCACATTGTCTTTTTGTTGGGCACAAGCATCTACCCCCAAAAATCTAACCGCGGAAGAAAAACAGCAAATTATCGATCAATTTGCTGGCGAAGGAGATAGTTGGGAGACCATTTGGGGAAAATATCTACAGTCGAAAAAGAATTTTCGCTTTAGTCCTCCGAAAGGAAAATTTATTGCTCCGGCTGAGTTTGAAAAGTGTGAAGGGGTTTGCATTTCCTGGACAGGGTACAATCGCCTTTTGACGAACATTGCCAAAGAAGTATCGATAACCGATAAGGTTTATATCGTTACTAACTCCCCGGACTATGTCACCTCGATATTAGAACAAAACGGTTGCAATATGGAGAACATTGTATTCTTACGTCAAAGACTGAACAGTGTTTGGATGCGCGATTATGGACCGTGGTTTATTTATACCGATAGTGGCAAAAGAGGTATCATCGACCTTGTCTACAATAGACCTCGTCCACTGGATGACAAGTTCCCTAAAAGTTTGGGAGATAAATTTGGCTGGGAGACATTTCAATGTCCGCTCATTTTACCAGGAGGAAATCTAATACTCGATGGTAAGAAAACCGCGATTATGACGGATGTCGTTTTTGATCCAAAGCAAGGCGGAGATCCTAATCTTTCAGAAGAACAGCTAAGACGCTACATGAAAGACTATTTTAGCTGTGACCAAGTTTATATAGTTCCGGATATGGAAAATGATGGCACTGGACACATTGACATGTTTTGTAAACTACTCGATGATAGAAATATTATCGTCGGCGAGTACGCAACACCTATGGACGGCTATGGTAACAACTACTATATATTGAACGATATCGCCAAAAAATTATCACAAATGACAAACAGCGATGGCGAAAAATTTGTGGTACATCGTATTCCCATGCCTGCATATCAGTGGGGAACGAGCTACACACATACAAACTCACTTATTGTCAATAATACAATATTAGTTCCTATCTACGGACGTGGCACAGATGAAAAAGCACTGAACGTTTACAGAAAACTCATGCCAAATCATCGCGTTGTAGGTTTGGACTGCAATGAAATTATTGGTGCGAATGGCGCAATTCATTGCATTACCAAGTTGGTAATGGCCAAAAAAGCATCGCAAAGATAGCAATTACATTTTTTTATTGATCAAAAACTACAAGTGTGTCATCCCTGACTTGATCAGGGATCCACGCATTTATAAATCAATTTTATATTGTGGATTCCTGCTTTCGCACATGGCTGTCAAGCTAAGACAGAAAGTACTACAAATAAAAGAATTACATTTTTTTCTCTGAAACTAAAAAACTACCTTACCGGTGTCATCCCTGACTTGATCAGGGATCCAGGCGCATACAATTTAACTTTGTGTTGTGGATTCCTGGTCAAGCCAGGAATGACACGGCTTTGTAAGTCTTTATTGATAAAGCTTTTACATCTTAGCTTGACAAGTATGTGCTTTCGCAGGAATGACACGGTGTAGTTATGGGTTCTATACCTAGCGTGGGCTATCCTTCACACAGCGGAAACCGATAAATGGCGCTGTTGCTGACGGCTCTTCACCCATTTCGAAATACCCCTGCAAACGATAGCGTGTACTATTAAAAGATCCACCTTTAATCGCTTTTTTGTTCTTATTTCTTCTGTGCGAATTTGAACACCATTCGGCGACGTTTCCACATAGATCAAAAACACCTTCCATACTTACGTCATCTTTAAAGTATCCCACAGGAGCACTGTATAAAAATTTGTCCTTGTACATACCAATTTGACGAAAATTTGCCCGAAATTGTTTTCCTTCGCGTGGTTGTTTATTCCCCCAAGGATATAAACGTCCATCGTTGTAACGCGCTGCGCGTTCCCATTCATCGGCAGTAGGTAGTCTTTTGCCCTTCCATTTTGCATACGCTTCAGCTTCGTAATAGGATACATTGGAGACCGGAAGTTTTTCTTCATTCACATTTGGATCTTGCCAATTTTGTGGTTTTTTGCGATTCTTGCGCCACAACCGTCCTTCTTTGCTCCAAACGTCGTCTTTGCTGTATGCCTTTGCCACAAAATCCGCAAACTCACCACGGGTTACTTCGTAGCGATCCATAAAAAACGATGGTACTTGTTTTTTGCGATATGGAAACTCAAAATCGTTTGCTTTTCCTAGTATCGCTGTTTTTTTCGGGATATACACCATACCTCGTGGAGTGTTCAGTTCCACCCAGTTGTCGTTCCAAAAACGTTTTGCAGTTGGCATATTCGCATCATACTTAAAGCACATATTGATAAAACTATTTGCCAACTCAATTTCATTGTTTTTGAAAAATACAACACTGGTGTTATAGCAAAGATCCGCCAAATCGCGGCGATACTCACTGTATACTTTAGAAGAAACATCTCCCTGATTCTGTGCTTGCATCGCGATCCGCTGTGTTTGTTTGATACGCTCTAATAATTTTCTATTTTCTTGATCTTGGCGTTGTAAAATTTCTTTTTTCCATTTGCCATGCTCTTGACTTATCTTGCCGTGCTCTTCATTCATTTTACTGTGTTCTTTTTGTAGTGCGTCATATTTATCTTGTAGCTTGTCTTGTCGTTGTTTAAATTTTTCTAGTTCCGATTTAAATTTCTTGAGTTCTTTGCTAGCGAGTTTTACGTTTTGTTGCGATTGTTGCTTATCAATGTGCTCTTTCATTTCCTTTGGTGAAACTTCTTTATCTGGAGAAATTGGTCCCATAAACATGCCTTTTTCAAAAAGCTGTAGCATTTTTTGGCCAATTTCCAACATATTGTGACGCATCTGTGTTGCTGCGATACGGAAGTCTGTTTCCAAACGATTGCGTTTTTGCTCTACATTCTTAATATCGGATTCCAGGGTTTCCATTTTCTTCAAAATGCGCGAACGTACATTCCCAACGTAACTCTCCAATCCACGAATCTCTGCGGCATTTTTATTGGTATTTTCCGCAATCGTCTTCACTTCGGATTGCTGTGCAGAAAATAATTTTTTGCGAATATCTTCCGACTCTCCACGCAGTAAATCCACAGTTTGCTTTAACGATTTTGCCATTTTGATGTCTTTGCTTTGTAAATTTTGCACATTCTTTTGTATCGTTTGTATATCTTCCTTATGGCGTGTGATCGCGGTTAGCATTTCACCTGTTTGCTGCTTAGAAGCCTGATATTGTTGTATATGAGAGGAGACAGATCCTTGAACATCCGAAATCTTGCCTATAATTTCTAAGTCGTTCTTTTGTAAGGCATCAATGTTACCCGCAATCAGTTTCGTCTTCTTATCCATTTGTCCAGAAAGAGCGTCTAGTTTCGCAATTTCTTTATCTTGGTAGTCATCACGACTAGACATACTTTTTATTGCCGACTGTAATTTACTATCTTCCTTTGCCAATAAATCGTCTTGCTTTTTCAGAACAGGTAGTTGCTGTTCGATGGCGATATCTTTTTGTTGCAAGAAGTTTACATCGGTTTGGATCTTCTTCGCTGTCAAGCGCACTTCTTCTAGACCAGACTTGACGGTCAATAAACTTTGTACGTAGTTACCGTTTCCTGGTAAGGGTGGGCACAAACTATTCAGACGTTTAACTTGCTTTTCTAACTCAACGGTATCCTTACTCATCTCATCAATGCGCGCAAATTTCTTTTCCCACTGTTTACTTTTATTGCCAAAGTTGCGCTCTTGATTTCCCAACCAACTTTGTTGTTCGCTCTTAAAATCGTCGATAGCTTTTTTGACTTCTGCATTTACACTACCACTCATATTTTGAAATTTTTTCTGCATGCTACTGGCAAGAGTTTGTTGTTTTGTTAGTTGCTGTTGCATACCGCGCACTTGCTTGATCAAAGTATCGAGCTTCTGTATTTCTTTTTTCAAATTTTTGTTTTCTGCGGCCACGGTATCGTAATCACTCTTTAAAGTAGCAATTTCTTGAGAATTCATCACCACTAACTTTGTCAGATCTTTAATCTTACTGGTGCTTCTTTGCTGCTCTTTTCTCCAAGCGGCCATCGTTTGTTCAATTTTAGTTTTTTGTTGCTGTTCGAGAGCTTGCAACTTGCTGTTCATTGTCGCAACGACTTTTTCTAATTCTTGTTGCTTGTTCTTTTGCAAATCGTCCATGACAACGCGCATGTCTTTATCAAACTTCTGAACCTGCTTATTGATCTTTTTATATTTGCGGCCGAGGTCGCGTATACCAGATGCATTGCGATTCACCTGGCTAACTTTTGCAAACGATTTCATTTCATTTTGCATGGACGAGACAGCCTCTCCTGGCGCAAAATATCTCACTAAACGAATTCCGCTGTTATTTTCTTCCACATCGTCGAACCACGGATATGCGCCAATGTTATGCTGTTTTTGTGCTAACTTCCACATATTTTCACTGGGAACACTCCAACCACGAGTTCGTGCATATGCACGTGCTTCTGCCTTAGTAATTCCTTGTACTGGTTGATACTCTTTTCCTTCAGGAGGACTTACTTCTTTCCAAGTACGCGGTGCGCGATCTCCACCTTCTATTTTGAATTTTTCATCAAAATTTTCTAAGACACTCGCGTCCCATAAATGTTTTTCATTGTAACCATCCTCCTCAATAAACAGGAAAAAATCCTGATTACTGATTTCCTTTTTACCAAGGTAAAACGCTCCAACCTGGATTCCGTCTACCTCTCCACTCTTTACAAACAGTACCTCTTCCGCGTAAATTAGCGAAAAAAAGATACTGAGAACACATAAGCATTTTTTCATTGTTTGGTCCTTTATATTGTCGCTTACAGCAATCCCAAATAAAAATAGGGTAGAAAGCTCTGAGGCTTCCTACCCTATTATTGTATCTATTTTGCTATATATGTAAATGATTATTTGTCAGTGTCTTTTGCAATAACAACATCTTGGTTTTCTTCTAGTTTAATCGTGTTGTCAGCAACTATTTTGTCATTGGCATATAGATTACTAACTCTTACATATCCATTTTCTCGCTCTTCACCAAGCTGTACATCACGGCGCAATACTTTATCTTTATCCTCTAAGATGACAAAAACAAATGTTTTGCCATTTTCGGTATAAACAGCACTGCGAGGAATCGCCATTACTTCGTGTTCCTTGTTGTACTTAAGAGAAGCCTGTTCTCCCAGTTTAATTTGCGATTCATTGTTGTTAATGCGCACATGTAGCCACAGAGTGACAGGCTGAGTTGAAGTATCTTCATTTACATTTTCTACAACAGCGTTATAGTTGTTACTGCCTATGGTAACTTCTATTTGGTCATCTTTACTCCAATTTTGAGCTTCACCTTTCGGTATGCGGAAACTGCAAAGTACTTCATCCGCTTCACCAATCGCATAGATCTTATCTCCGGAGTTCAATTGGCTGTTGTTTTTTGCAAACACTTGTGTAACAAAACCGTTTGCAGTCGCTTTAATTTCTTCTTTACCACCCATTTGCGATTTAAGCTTCTTCATCTGAGCGAGCCAAGACTTACCATTTTTGCGATAGTCCAACATGGTGTGGTAGATTTTCGCAGCTCTTTTTGTCTTTTTGTCTAGCGCACTGCGTTTACTGCGTGGAGTCTTCACATACTTCGCGTAGTATTTCTTTAAAGCGCGATGATATTTTTTGTTTTTCTCAAAAGTTTTTTTGCTACTGTCGTAACGCCTTTTTAGACTTTCATATTTTTTCTTATTCGCGGGATCTCCACTAGACGCCACTTCCGCAATGGTTTGACCTTTTTGTACAGAACTATTTGCGGATAATAACGCGGAGACAGTACCATTGGTATTTGTGGTTACATTTGTCTCGCGGATAGGCTTTACTTCTCCGGTGTAGCTGTATGCAGTCTCAGAGGTAATATTCTGAACAACATGAGCCGTTACCGTAGGGGTTTTATTGGTTTCTTTTGGAGGAAAAAAGAAAAATAGTGCTACAACGGCAAAGGTGAGAAGTCCCACACTTACCCCAGCCATGGTGCGCACTTTTTGCCTGCGCTGCATTTCTACAGAAGAGTAATGAATATTACTTTTTGGTGTTGAGGTACTGACGATTTCTTCATCAGAGCTATCTACAAAATCAATGGCTGCCTTTACAGAGGCTTCATCAATATCATCATAGTCATCTGAAATCCCCATCTCGGACTCGGTAAAAAGCTCTGCTTCTTCGCGATCGCGAGGTAAGACTTGATTCACAGAATCAAAGAGTAGCTCACCTGTTTCCAGTAAGTCTTCTCCACTACTTTGCTCGAAAATTAACTCTTCAGTGTCTTCCTTAACATTTTGGATACGTGGTTTTTTCATCTCACTTGAAATGTTAAGAATTGGTTGATTGTCATCTTGAGATTCTTCCATCGACAGCAAAGGTCCACTATCATCTATATTGACAAAAGCGCTACTTTCATCTGCCAATTCAGCCTGCAAGGCCACAGACGAACCAACTTCTTCTATAGCACTGATCGCCCCACTATCTACCTCATCTACGAGCAATACTTCTTCGCTGCTCTCCCCATTACCACTTGGAACCATGATTGTTCCAGCATCCATCTTATTGTTGCGTATATTTTCAATTTCACTCTTGGCGAATTTTACATTTTGTCCGTCATTAATTGCGTTTACTTCTCCTTCGGACACGAGCCTTTTTAACTCAGATTCCTCCATCTGCAACTCGCGTAGGACATCCTGAAAAGAGTAATATTCTTCAGCCATGAAGTTCCCCTAAATTTGCTAGGCATACCATTAATAATCTGCCTTAATTGCCAATAACATCATGAGGTTTTGGTTTTTAAGAAGTATAACAAACTCTTCTTTGCAAATCGAGAAAAATTTGTGAAAACCACGTAATTGAAATTTTACACTGACAAAAATTGTCACATGGTATAACCGGCTGACAATTTTTGTCACTTAACAGACAAATTTAACAACCGCAAAACAACGTATCTAAAAAAACTTCCTGTCCACAGCGTAGTAAAACAGAGAATACATGAACAATTCCTCATAAATATGTTTAAGAAAACCTCAGATTGGCATATTTGTTGCATTATATTTACGAAATTAATTGTTTTACAATCTGAAAAAAATAAAATATCACTTAATTTTTATACTTTAGATTGTTAGAATAGAAATACTCTCGAAGATTCGTACTATTTTTTGAATCTTCATACATAACAACTTATGTTATACAACAGGAGAAAATCTCAATGCTTAACAAAAAACAAAAAGGTTTTACCCTTATCGAGCTAATGATCGTTGTTGCTATCATCGCTATCATCGCTGCGATCGCTATCCCTGCTTTCCTAAGAGCGAGAATTACAGCTAACGAGGGTGGTGCAGTTGCTACCCTAAAAAGTATTTTCACATCTGAAGGTCTGTTCCAAAGTGGAAACATCCTAGATGCTAATGCTAACGGTTCTGGTGAATACGGAACTCTTGGTGAACTAACAGGTTCTTACACTCGCGCTCTTGGTACTACTGGTGGTGCGAACACAGGTCAAACACAAGCTTTCATCACAGCTTCTCTAAGACCTTCTACCGATGCTGGTGGTTTATCTGCTGGTGCGAAGTCTGGTTACCTATACCTAGTATTCTTACCAGGTGCTGTAGTTGTTGGTGATGCTGCTGCTGGTGGTCCTACAACAGACGCAACTATCGCTGCTAACGTTGCAGACGCTATCTTCCAAGAAGCTCGTTTCCGCGCTTACGCTTGGCCTACAGTTTTCAACAACACAGGTATTCGTTGTTTTGCAGTAAACGAAACTGGTGAAGTTTTAACAGCTCCAAATACAAACGGTGCAAACCCTCCAGTAGCTACTTACGATGGTACAACAGGTGCTAACATTCCTGCAGCAGAAGATGCGACAGCTACAACTGGTCCAGCTGATACTCCTCAGTTTACTGGTCTTTTCCAGTCTGGTCAAGTTGGTAACGGTCCAAACGCTATGCTTTGGGTTGCCGCTGGTAACTAATACCATAAATGCATAAAAATAAAGTGGGCTAGCCCACTTTATTTTTATACCCTAATTTCAAGTTAAAATAATCAAAAATTTTCATCCTAGAGTATATTTGCAATAGATCATAAATTACAAAATATCAAGTCATCAACAATCTATGTAAGGCAAGCTATGGTGTTTGCAAAAAAAAATAAAGGTTTTACTTTAATAGAGTTAATGATAGTTGTTGCCATTATTGCAATTATTGCGGCAATTGCTATTCCAACATTTTTGCGTGCTAAAATCAACGCAAATGAGGGTGCGGCAATCGCAACACTAAAAGGGATCCACGCGTTTCAAGCCCTGTTCCAATCATCGGCCACATTGGATTTTAACGCCAATGGAGCAGGTGAATTCGGAACAATGGGAGAGTTATCTGGAGCATACCTTCGAACTCTCACCAATGCCGGAGCCAACGGTACTCCACAGCCTTTTTGCCCAGCCTCCTTGCAGCCACAAATAGATGGAATTAGTCGTAAAACAGGGTATTCATTTGTTGTTTTTCTACCATCTCTTGGCGGAGCTCCCATCACGGATGCCTCGGATGTTGCTGCAACAGCAGCGGGAAATGTACAGGATGCAATACTACAAGAATCTCTATTTAGAGGTTATGCATGGCCCTCGGTATTTAACAACACAGGTTTACGTTGTTTTGCCGTAAATCAGAATGGGGAAATACTGATTGCTTCAAATGACAGTGGAGGAAATGTGCCCTTTTATGATGGGACCACATCAACTCCGAACTTTGATGCCGCTGTATCAACAGCACCGAATGCTCCTGCAGAGGTAGGCGCGCAATTTAATGGGATATTTATTTCTGGAACAACTGGCGTTGACACACAGTTGTGGGTGAGCGCAGGTGGGTAAAATAACCTTACTTGTAAAGCTCTCAAAACTCGTAATCATATGATTACGAGATTTTTTTTTATATCTTGCGAAACTTTCCATCTCCTTCATTTACCAATTTGGTAAAACCCTTCTTTTTCAAATTTTTGTCTGACAACAAATGTTTCTTTCCCACTGAAAATCCAAATGGCTGAATGATTTTTTTTATTTCGGTGCCACATTTAGGACAATGAGTAAGAGCGTCGTCTTTGATCGATTGCATGATCTCAAACTCTTCTCTACAATATTCACAACCTTTGTCTATTTCCTTAGCTTGATAAACATAAATAGGCATAATAGTTCCTTTGTAAACGGATAATTAAGGAAAATAACGAATTGTTGGACTGTTTTTTGTAAAATCAACAAGCCCTTTTTCACCACTACTAAGGTGCTCAATAACCAAATCTGCGTTAGGATTCTTTGATCTAGTCACAAGACGAACGTCTGGTTCATCAAAGTCTATACGCCGTGCATAATCGTAATAAAAATAGCGTATAGAATCATGTGTGAATCGCACATTAGAGGACAGTTTATACTCTGCATATTTTTCACCAATTTTAGGCGTTGTAGAACGTTCAATTAACTTAAAAATCTGAATGACAGGTATATTACCTTCTTTCGTAACAACGACGCAGATATTGTTTCCGGTGCTAAGTGCAAATTTTTGTGCACTTTGAAAAGCATTACCTACATAAGCGCAAGCCTGCTCAACTTCATTTACCGCACTACTGTCATCACTGAACAATTCTTCATCAGACAACAGCGGTTTTTTCACCACATTTTTTTGTGGAGTTACCACAGGCTGCATGCACCCACAAACAATTAAACAAATACACAATGCATAGTTATTCATTGTTTTCCCACCATTTTTTCCAAAGTTGATAATTTGCGGTATACTTCTGTTTTGTTGTTTCTACTAAACTTTTATGCGCCGTTTGTACAATATTGCGGTCCCAGTGCTGTAGTAATTGGATGGTGTATTTCGTGTTTTTGGGCAACTTGGTAATTGTCATTGCAGCGCTACGATATAACAAACTGTCGCGTTCAAATGCAATAACGGCGAGTAACTTTAAAGAGTTTTGACCACCACTTTTTGCTAGAGAAACAATAGCTTGTTCACGCACTCTTATGTGCAAACTGCTATTCTGTATACATTTTAGCAACACATCTTCATTTGCCAATTGTAATTTTTCCGTAATAAGAATAATGTTCTTTTTGGCAACATGATTAATGTCTTTCTCAAGTGCTTGATACAAATAACGCTGCGAAATTTTTCCAATACGGCATAAGTTATTATATGCTTGTTTGTTGTTATTTTGCAATGCGAGAATCCACTTTTGGATTTTTTTTGCGAGAAGTGGGTGAGGATTATTGGTCGTGGTGATTAATTTTTCAGGGAGAGAAAAACAAAATACACATAAAAGATAGAGGATAATGACTCTTGATATATTCATCAAAATTCTCCCAAGAGTAATAGTTCTCTGAGACCAAAGTCTCAGAGAACATATTGAATTAAGCTTGTAGAGCAATCATGCCAAATACCATGGCAAATACAGCAAAACTTTCTGTTACACCAACGGGAATCCAGCATTTACCGTATACAGTTTTATCTTCTACGGTTGCACGAATACCTGCGGCACAACAGCGTCCCTGCATAACACTGGAGATCATAATCGCTACTCCACAAAGAAGACCAATGGCTAAAAATTGTGCTCCACTACCATTTGCTCCTTTTAGTGTCATCATGAGAACAAGACCATAAATTGTTTGTGAAGATGGTGCAGCAGACATTGCAATGAGACCACCATGTGACTCTTTTGTGCGTGGCAAAGCACCTGCTAAACCTGCGCCAGCAATCATACATCCAATTGCCGATCCAATAGCACCCAATGCCATCGGGCTAATAATACCTAACCACTTGATAATTTCTTCCATAATTCTGTTGCTGCGTATCAGCAGCCCTCCATTTTAAACCTGAGCTTTTTTGGCAAAAGGCTTGTAATCGTAGCCTGTACCTTCAAAGCAATATCTGTAAAATTCCAAAAAGTTTAGGCGCAACCCATGGATAAATCCACCCATGACTGCAAGAACAATATTAATGGTGTGCCCCATAAATATTACGAGAACCATCAAAACGGGTCCAAATGTAGGAGAAACATCTCGCACTTGCATCCCTAAATCATTGAATATTTTCGCCATTACTGTACTCGCAAGTCCGAGAGCAAAGAGACGCAAATAACTCAATATGTCGGCAAAATTCTGCGTAATACCCAATAAGTCTAGTAGACCGAGTAAGAAACGCATAAATATGTTGCGGTGGTCACTTGCAAATAGCACTGCCAATACAGCTCCCACCAGAAGTGCGGTAAGTCCCGCGTCATTTTGCCATAAAATCTTGGCAATTGCTCCCCACATCATAATGAGCCACCCTAGTTGATTGATCCAAAATACGCTAGGGAAAACGCGAATGATTTGGATGAGACGTGCACAAGATAAATGTACAGCCCCCACATACACAGATAACATCATCATGTTGTTGAGATTTTGCTCTTCACTTTTGCTAGTACCAAGTATTTGAAACTGCTTTAGTGGATTGTCTTCCGACATTTGTATGGCAAACCAGTTACCACTGATTGCTCCAAACACAATACAACCAATGCTCAATGTTAGCATTAGACGGTAAACCCGTTGTCCTGCTTCGGAGCTTTTTAATTTTCCAGTTAGACCGAGCATGATGGCAAGGAGTATACAGCCATAACCAGCATCACCGACAATCATTGCAAAAAATATAGTAAACGCTAAATAAATAGAGGAAGAAGTATCCCATTCTTTATACCCAGGTGAGGCATATAGTTTTACTAAATCAACTACCGACTGTACCCACTTAGGATTTTGAATGAGTGTTGGTGGATCATCTTCCCCATCCACCTCTTCCACCATAATACCAGCGGTGACACTTTGCATTTCTTTTTGCAACGTCTCTACTTGTTTTTCTGGAATATATCCTTTGAGAGCGAAAACATCTTGTTCGCACAACAACTGACTTTCGACAGCACAAAACATCTGTTCGTTTTGTAGTGCTTGTTGCTGTTTTTGTAACAACGGTAAGTAAACCACCGCCTGTTGCAATTTTGTGCTCAGCTCATCTTGTTTTTGTTGCAGTTCTTGTATTTCTCGATCTAACTCGACTGTGCCTTTCTTAATGGGAAGTAATTGTGCACAGTCGGGTAGTTCATATTGTTCTTTATGTGAAAGAACCGCGGCAAAAACATCTTTTCCAATTTGTTTCTTGTAGGCGATTCTTCCAGAATCAAGCTGCGAGAGCTGTTTCAGCGATACTTTAACAAATTGCAGGTGCACACCATGCTTTTGCAATTCATCCCACTCAGATGTGGAAAATGCTCCCCACATCGACAACGCCTCTTTGCGCTTATTTAGTTCATTTTGTTCTTCCTGGTACTTTTGAATAGTGTTGTGCCAAGAAACAATATCATTTACTGTATTCTCAGGTAAATTTTCAACACTTTCTTTTTTGTCAGGGAAAGAACCTAAAATGGAGATCGCACGTGCAACCTGTTCTTGCTGCTCTAAAGTATCTACGTGACCTTTTAATTCTTCTTGCGAAGCCGGTACAACGTGGACAACTCCTATTTCCTGTAGTTTTTCCAATATCGCTTTGCGGTTATTCTCTGTGCCAAAAACCAATAGCTTTTTCATCGAAACAATCACTGCGTACCCCCTTTGGGCTGCATTTTTTGTTTAGCCATTTTGGAACGACCAACAGCTGCCGCTTGTAAATCACCAAGTTGAATGCGAATCATGCGAATATTCTCTTTACACTCAGGAATGAGTTTTTCTTTAAACAAGTTTATACGCTGTGTTGTTTTGCGCAGTTCTTGTAAGATAACTTGTTCTTTATTACGTAAAGACTTTTCTCTTTCCTGAAAAAAGATGATTTTTTTGACAACATCGATTCCTTTCTCCAACCATGGTGAAGTTAGATAAAGATCGTATTCATCTACCTCAAAAGATACATCGACAACTTCGCGAACGGAAATTCCAGCGATGTTGATCTCTTGCGTTTCCAAATTTGAGATGTGCACTAAGTGCTGAACATCTTTGGGATAATTTTCACAAAACAAGTTCTGCCATGATTGTATATCTTCGCGAAAACTTGTTATCTTCTTGCGAAATTCGTCCATCTCTTTCACGACTTTTCTACGCTCAAGTTCTAGCTGCAACTTTTTCAATTCCAAAGTTGGCAAAAAACGTGAAAATCTTTTGAGGGATTCTTTTTGCGCTTTTAACTCATTACGGGTTAACTTTATTTTAGCCATGTTGGTTACTCACCTGAACGCCAATATTTTTCTACTAATTTACTTGATATCCCCACTTCTTGTGGTTCAAAAATACTGCTGAGTATTTTCCAGCAACCATCAAGAGCTTCTTCTAACGTCAAGTTAACTGATAGAGACATCATTTCTTTTTCGAAACGTTCACCGTAGCGAAGAAGTTTTTCATCCCATGCTGACATCATAAAACCCATAGACTGCTTTTCGCGACTTTCTTTACATTTTGCGTATAACTGAATACAAGCGGTCATGATATCGCGGTGATCATCACGCGTCTTACCATTTACCATTTGTTTTAAGCGGCTTAAGGAACCAAAAGGTTCAATCCAACCATTACGCAAATAAAACTGCCCTTCGGTAATATATCCGGTGTTATCCGGTACGGGATGTGTTACGTCATCCCCAGGCATAGTGGTTACCGCCAATGTAGTTACAGAACCACTACCTTCGAAGTCAACGGCTTTTTCATAACGCATGGCAAGTTGCGAGTACAAGTCACCGGGATACCCACGGTTACTAGGTATCTGTTCCATGGTAATTGCGATTTCCTTCAACGCATCGGAAAAAGCGGTCATGTCTGTTAGAAGAACCAGAACACGCATGTTTTTCTCTACCGCAAAATTTTCCGCAACCGCAAGCGCCATATCGGCAACCATCAAACATTCCACAAGTGGATCTGCGGCGGTGTGAACAAAAAGAATCGAACGGTGTAGTACTCCACCTTCTTCGAATGTATTGCGGAAATTTAGATAGTCATCGTGTTTTAGTCCCATCCCACCAAAGACAATTACGTCTGCTTCTGCTTGAAGAGCAATACGCGCTAAAAGTTCGTTGTACGGCTCACCAGGAATAGAAAAAATGGGAAGTTTTTGTGACTCAACTAGAGTATTAAATACATCGATCATCGGAATACCGGTACGAATCATGTTTTCCGGTATTTTTCTCTTCGATGGATTTACACTAGGACCACCAATTTCGATCATGTTGTCTTGTAAATCGCTTTTGTTATCGCGCGGTTTACCACTTCCGGTAAAAACTCTCCCGAGTAAGTTTTCCGAGAAAGAAACCTGCATCGGATGGCCGAGAAAACGAACCTTATCTCCGGTAGAGACACCTTTTGTACCTTGAAAAACCTGTAGCGAAACTTCATCATGATTCAGTTTTACTACCTGAGCAAGAGAAGTACCATGACCACTTTCGACGATGGCCAAGTCTTCATAACTCACATTGTCGGCATTCAGGGTAACTACGTTTCCCGCGATACTGTTGATTTTCGTGTACACTTTTCTCATAGTAGTCCCTTTACCTTACTTTCTTGGTCTTTAAAAGCCTGTGATTCCCACTCGGTTAAGTTCCAGTTAAGGAATGCTTCTTGCAATTGGAAAAAGCCCGTTCGCGCCGCGTCTTTCGACTCGTAGCTAAACTGGTGATTCAAAACCTCAAGTAGCACGGAGAAGGTGTGTTTCTGTCTATCGAGAGAACATGCAGCATCAATATCGTCAAACGCATTTTGCTGTAAATACACGCGGTCTAGAAGTTCGGACTTTAAAAATAAGATAAAGTCATCGATACTCACACCTTCTTCACCAACAACTGTCATCATCTGTCCCACTTCGTTACCACTGCGTAATATGTTTTTCGCAAACGCAACGTCATCTTCGCTTATGCTGCCTTGGTACTTACTCCAAGACTCAATAGGATCCATCGATGGGAATCTTCGCGCATCCGCACGTGCACGTGACAATCCGTGGAAAGCCCCTACAACTTTTAGTGTTGCCTGAGTCACAGGTTCTTCAAAGTTTCCACCCGCAGGACTCACAGTTCCACCTACAGTCACAGAACCTTTTTCTCCGCTACGCAATTCTACGAGACCAGCACGTTCGTAAAAACTCGCAATTACTGATTCTAGATACGCAGGGAATGCTTCTTCTCCAGGAATTTCTTCCAAACGTCCACTCATCTCACGTAGTGCTTGTGCCCAACGCGAAGTAGAGTCTGCAAGAAGAAGAACATCTAACCCCATTAAACGGTAATACTCGGCAAGAGTAATTCCGGTGTATACAGATGCTTCACGGGCCGCAACAGGCATAGAACTTGTGTTACAAATAATAATCGTTCTTTCCATAAGAGGACGACCGGTTTTAGGGTCTGTTAACTCCGGAAACTCACGAAGTGTTTCCACAACCTCTCCCGCGCGTTCTCCACATGCCGCAACAATTACCACGTCTACTTCTGCGTGGCGACTGGTAATTTGCTGCATTACAGTTTTACCTGCACCAAATGGCCCAGGAATACAGTATGTACCACCTTTACATATAGGAAAAAACGAATCGATAATTCGTTGTTTTGTAGTCAGTGGTTCTGTAGGTAACAAACGATCCTTGTATCCCTTCATCGGAAGTTTTACAGGCCACTCGTAGCTCATTCCTAGCTCATGACTTGCCCCGCTACTGTCTTTTAGGGTGACAATTTTTTCTTCGATTGTATATTCGCCTTCTTTGGCAATTTTTTCAATCGTTAGTTCTCCGAAAAAAGACGGCGGCACAATAATCTGGTGGGTAAAGATTCCCTCAGGAACCGACCCCAGATAGTCTCCGGCGCTTACGGTATCTCCCACTTTTTTGCTCGGGGTAAATTTCCATTTAACTTCTTTATTAAGTGGATCTTTGTATACACCTGATTTTAAAAAGAATCCACATTCTTCCGCAAGCTGCGGCAAGGGATTTTGTAAACCGTCGTATGTTTGCCCTAAAAGTCCAGGACCTAAAGTTACCGATAAGAGTCCGGAGGTAATCTCTACTTCATCTCCGACTTGTAAACCTCTCGTCGCTTCAAAGACCTGCATATCAATATATTGATTTCGTAGGCGAATAATTTCTGCTTTTAGTTTTACGCCATCTCGACTACGGCAACAATACGCCACGGCATTTTGTCGTACACTACCTGTTACTTCGGCAGTCACCAAGTTTCCGTAGATAGCAACTATTTTTCCTTTAGTATCAGCCATTGGCCACCTTTTCAAAAATATCTATTTGCGATTGAGAAATAGCCCACCATCGCTCTAAAATGAGTAATTTAATAGCATATACCACAATTTCATCGTCTGAAAAAGAATAAGGTACCGCAAGGGAATCAGCAAATTTCCAACGCTCGAGATCTAAAAGTTTTTCACTTTCTAGTGGAGAAGTTTGCTTGTGATAGTCATTGACTATTCTTTGGTAATCAAAAGGGCTGTCTATTTCCAACGCTTTTACAAGCAAATTTCCCGAAAGAGATGTACCTAGTGACTCTGCGCGTGCATTTGCCAAATATTTACGTAAGCCTACTTCCCACTCTAACCAATCTTTTGCACAGCTATTGTATTTATGTGCCATTTCGTTTTGGTAGTTGTATAAATGAACCCATACGTTAGATTGCCACTTCTCAAACGACAAATTTTCCCAAACGTTTTGAGGTACATCATCGCGAAGTAAATTTGTGTCACTCTTTGCTTTTTGAAGTTTTTCCAAAGCAATGGTTCCAGAAAATACTGGTACATAACCGTTGGCAATTTTTTCCATATTGGCAATATCTTGTTGTAGTAGAATGCTGCGCACTAACTCTGCAATGCTGGCATTCTCTTCAAGTACTTTTTGCCAAAACTTCTGTATAGAAATCGCTGGCTGTTCGTTGTAAACGAACGATAGAGGGGGAAGCGACGCTAAAAGATAGTATTTTTTCAAGTTATTTCTCCTGAGTGAGAAGACCCTTTACCATATCACTTAAATGAGGAGTCAGGGCGTCTTGAACAGAATCATTCGTAACTTCAATACACCCACCATCAGGATCATGAACCAGAAAACCGGCTAAATTATCACTTTTTTCACAAGTAGCTTTGACTTCGGATACCAACCACGACTCTAAGTCCGTTGATAATTTTTGTGGAATTTCTATTTTGAGACTATGTCCGCTTTTTTGTGTATACTGAGAAATGAGGTTTTGGAGCAAGTCTTTTACGATATCAGCTTTTGCAAGGTTTTCTTTGACTTGTTTGTTTAAGAGATTGTGGAAGATTTGTTCAACATCTTTTTTTAACTGCAAGGTAACGTCACGGGCAGCCAGTTGCAAATTTTGTTTGCCGCTTTCAAGGATCTTGTCTGCTTCTTGTTGCGCTTCTTTAATAAGCGCTTGTTTTTTTTCCTCAGCTTCTTTTTGGATCTTTGCGGCTTCTTCTTGGGCAGATGCAATAATTTTTTGAGCTTCTTCTTTTCCTTGATCTACACCTTCTTGTTGCAATTTTTTTGCAAGTTCTTGTATATCCATAAAATCAATCCATAAAATTAACCATAGATCAAAAATTATTTTCCGACCTATGGTGATTCCAATTTATTCAGTGGAAAACATACTACAATTTTTTCTCTTTAAATATGACGTGTTTTCGCGCAATTGGATCGTATTTTCTGAGCTCCAACTTTCCAGGCGTTTTGCGTCTATTTTTTTCTGTTGTGTAGAAATAGCCAGTTTCAGAGCTAACCATTTTTACTTTCAAACGAACATCTTCTTTTTTTCGTGCCATGTTTTTTACCTTTCATTTTGTATTGTGGTTTGAAAGAAAGGAGAGATTACAATTTCACGTCAAAATAAATGTATAAATACACTTACCCAGACAACATTGTAACGAGGAGTTCCTTGAGGAGAGTTTAAATACAGCGGAAGCACCATAAATTGTCGTCACAATCGTCGTAAATCACGACGAAGATCGAAATACAAATTGTGAGAAAACTAGAAAATACAAAGGGTATTTTTCATACCATTTTTTGTATTTATAAAAAGGTACTACCAAATAATTCTTAATTATAGAACAAAATTACATTGTGTTTATCGTAATTTTTCTTAAAATTTTAGAAATGTGGAAGATCCACAGTTTCGATGAGATTCTGTGGAGCATATCAAATTTACCTAAAAAGTCAACTTTTTTTCTACACACAGGGGAGAATAATGACAAAATTTTTATCATTACTGCTGGTGCTATGTGGTGCGCTGTTCGTTCACAGTGCCGAAATCTACGTACACTATGATGCAAAATGGGGAAATCATATTTCTATTCGCGGCGATGCTAACTCTCTAAATTGGGAGAAAGGTGTAAAAGCCCAATCTGTTTCCGCCACTTTATGGAAATTCACAACCCCTGAACAAAATTTCTCTTTTAAGCCGCTTATCAATGATGAAGTATGGTCGATCGGCGCAAACTATCAAGTAGGGGAACGCAAAGAAGTACACATTTATCCCTTCTTTCACCAAAAAACCGGAAAACTACAAAAAATTGCCAATTTTTCTTCCGCCATTCTAAATAATCAAAGAACTCTACGTATTTACTTGCCACCTAGTTATGAAGAAAATCTCCAAAAAAAGTATCCGGTGCTTTACATGCACGATGGACAAAACCTTTTTGAAGCATCTACGGCTTTTGGTGGCGTAGAGTGGCAAGTTGACGAAAATATGAACACACTTATTGTTCAAGGTAAGATAAAAGAAGCGATTGTTGTGGGCATGGACAATACCGGCGCAAGTCGTCTAAGAGAGTATACTCCAAGTTCTGATGCCAAATACGGTGGTGGTGATGGTGAAAAGTACTTAGATTTTATCGCCACGGAAGTAATGCCATTTATCAACGAAAAATACCGAACCTTACAGGGTAAAGACAACTGTATGCTTATGGGATCATCCCTGGGCGGGCTCATTAGTTTTTATGCTGGCTGGACACGAAGCGAAACTTTTGGAGGCGTTGGTTGTTTATCGAGTAGTTTTTGGTGGAACAACGAAAACCAACTACAAAAAGTAAAAAGCACTACCCATGCCCCTATGCTCCAAATTTACATAGATAGTGGTGATGATTCCGATGGTAAGCAACAAATGCTGCGTATGCGCACCGCACTAAAGGAACATGGTTACAAAGACAAAGAGAATTTGTATCACTTCGTCGACGAGGATGGAAAACACAGCGAAAAATACTGGGCCAAAAGACTCTTTGTGCCTTTGATCTTCTTATTAGGAAAATAGCATGCACAAAAACCCTCTGGTAGTGGCTCACGGTGGAGGAAGAGCTTATGGGCCACCCAATACCGTTGCCGCAGTAGAAAAATCACTACAATTAGGTGTCGACATGGTAGAAATAGATGTCCACCTCTCCAAAGATCGTATTCCTGTTGTTGTTCACGACCACGATTTACGCGAATGTAGCGATGTACAGGAGAAGTTTCCGCGGCGTAAGTCTTTTTTTGTTAGTGATTTTACACTAAAGCAATTAAAAACACTGAATGTAGGAAAGTGGTTTAGCGACGAGTTGCAAAAACCACCGCATGAACGAACACTTTTCTTGCAGTCATTTACTGCAAACGAAAAACGCAAATACATAAGCAAAAAAGATATAGAACGCTACAAAACCGAAATTACCATACCCACCCTCGAAGAAGTGGTGGAAAAAGTAAAAGAATACAAGAGCTTAACAAATATCGAAATTAAACAACTACCACGTAATTACCCTAATATTACGCAAAAAGTGATTGCCATCGTCGAAAAGCTAAACATGGTGTCACAAGTCATTATTTCTTGTTTTGACCACCATGAACTCGCCGAGGCAAAAAAAATAAATCCGCACATCGCCACAGCGGTTTTAGTTCGTGAAAAGCTATATGATCCACATGTTTATTGTCAATATCTCGATGCCGAAGCTTATAATATTTCATGTTTGGATGTTCTAGATGCGATAGGCATTAACTCGGAGTATTATCAGAAAAACAAAAAAATTCCCAAGCATCCGTATATCCAAGAACTGCGCGATGAAAATATCTCTCTAAATGTATGGACAGTAAACGACGTAGAACACATGCGCGCATTAAAGGAAGTCGGTGTAGACGCCATCATCACCGACTACCCACATCGTTTGCAGAAAATATTAAAAAAACCATACATTGCCCCCATCGAATTTGCCAAATACGACAACTGGGCTAATTTTGAAGGGGAAACCGACAAAGGAAAATTTTACCTGCGTTTCCGCACCCCCATTCTTCAACAAGGAGAAACAAAAAATTATCAGTATCATTTAAACGTTTTTTGGGAATATGCGGAAGAAGGTTCCGGAGCTTTGCCCAGCAAAAAAGAACAAAAAAAACTGGATGCATTTGAGAAAAAAATCTGCAAAATTTGGGAGAAGGATCATTTAGCGATACTCACTGCCGTACAGATTTTCGACGGCGGGTATCAGTGGATTTTTTACACATACAATGCTGAAGAGTGCTTACTACGCATCGCACAAAAAAACGACAAAGAGTATCCGGTAGAGATTACCACCGAAAAAGATCCGAATTGGCTATACCTCCACGACGAAATTTTACCTGTCATGAACTGGCAAGAGTACCAGAAAAACTGGCAAAGTGAATTTAAGAAATGGAAGAAAGACGCGCAGTAAACTTTCCCCGTGACATCTGGGGAGATTTCGCACTCCCCGTTTTGTCTTGCGGTGTATTGCTCTATTCCACTACTTAATATTTCAAATCGCGCACTGCATTTTAGGAAAAAAGATGGACAACTTATTGACCGACACCAATGATATGACACAATTGCCTGAACATTTTGCATACCAAATCACCGAAAAATTGGGACAAGGAGGTATGGGAGAGGTTTACAAAGCGTTGGAAAAAAATTCACAACGCACAGTTGCTATAAAATTCATCTCTACGACGACTCATCAACAGGTTACCAAAAAGAGATTTTTACGCGAAGCGCAATTATCAGCGCAATTAAACCACCCCAATATTATCAAAGTTTACAAGGTAGGATTTGTAAACAATCACATGTACATTGTCATGGAATATATTTGTGGTGAAACACTCGATGTTTTCCTCAAAAAACAATGCTTGTCCTTGGAAGAAAAACTGCATCTACTAGAGTCCATCGCTCGTGCACTGCACTACGCACACACGAAAAAGATCGTCCATCGCGATATTAAACCCGCGAATATCATCGTTACACAACAACGGCATCCTATTGTCATGGATTTTGGTTTGGCAAAAAGTATCCAAGTGCAAGATCACAAACTAACAAAAACAGGAGATATCATAGGAACGCCGCGCTACATGTCACCGGAGCAAATGCAAGGACGCCACCAAATCGATGCACGCACTGACGTATATGCACTAGGGGCTATTCTATACGAAATGATTGCTGACACACATATGATCAAAGGAGAATCTGCAATTGAAATTTTATTCAATTTGCAAACGAGAAACATCATCCCTTTATCACAACACGTGCCCACTATTTCCAAAGACATAGAGAGTGTGTTTTTAAAAGCTACGGCACCGCAAAATAAACGCTATACCAATGCCAAAGTTTTAGCCGATGACCTCCACAACTTTTTATCTTCACAAAAAGTTTCCGCGAGATCATTCCGTTTCTATACTCGATTAAGAAAAGTGTTTCACCTTGCTTCGGCAGTTCTTTTTATATTTACAATTTTGATTGTATATCGCAATTTTTTCGAGAACAAGACTCCACAAATAAAAATCACACCCTTGGTAAGGGCAGAACGTCTAATCAATCAAGGTTTGTACGTCGCAGCGCAAGATCTTCTGCTAACAATTTATCGCAATAGCGAAAATAGCGACATCCAACAGAAGATCGCCCAAAAGCTCGTCATCACTTATGGAAATTCAAAACAATATGACGAAGCTCAACAACTATATGAAAAACACTTCCAAAAGCTTTCCCCAGACGTTCCCACAATCTTAGCGATTATGGAAGTATATTATGCAAAACAAAAACTCAAAAAAATAGACAAACTACCAGAGCCAACCTCTGCGGTACGCATCAAAAAACTTCATTACACAGGTATTCTCTATTATCAAAAAGGAAAATACTCCATTGCTCTACAGTTCTTAGAAAAAGCACAATCTCAATCTCAAACACCCGATGTACAGTTAGTTCTCCACATAGCGCGCTGCCGTTATGAGAGGTCACAACAAAAAGATATAAATATTCAAAGTCTTAAAAAAACAATAGAGAGTTTGCAACAAGTTCAAAAAAGCGCACCCGATAACCCTGAAATTTTAGATAATTTGGGAAGATACTATCTAATGGGGTCGGAGGTGAGCAAAGAAAAAAAATCGCAATACTTAAAAAATGCCGCAGAATGTTTTCAACAATGTATCGATCGCAACCCCAACAAAGGAAAATACTACGCTCTGTTAGGAGAAACTTATTTTCGCCAACACAAGTACATTTCTGCTCACAAAGTATTGACCAAATCCATAGAAATTAGCGGCGTAAACATTCAAGCGATCGATCTATTAATGCAGCTATTACAAAAACTACCCTCTTTACAAGAAAACAGTATGTCTTTTTTGAAATATATGATCAACCAAACCATCAAAGTCTCCCCTCCCGATCTTTTCGCGACTCATTTTACCGAGATCGAGAAAAAGTATGTCAAAGAATATACAAAGCGATGCGCTGCCAGAAAAAATGAAGGAAAAATCCTCCCACTTTTGCGAAAAATATCGCAAATCGTCAAAATGCAAAAAAACCACGTACGATCAGATCACGACAACACAGTTTATAATAAAGCATTCCAAGGTCTTTTTAGCCTACGTTACCATCCACAATTGCAACGAGAAATACGTAAATTATCGCGAAAATTCTCTGGGGAAAAACGACAAAAAATCTTAATGATGGGAAAAAATATTGACCTGGAAAAAACACGCGAGCAAGACTTTGCACTCTACCACAAAATGGCTTACTCGTATCTCCATGATGACATACTCATTTTTGAAGAGGAAGATCAACAACATTTGGCAAAAGTCGCAAACGATCACCGCATAGATGCAGATCTTCGTTATCTTGCCGCAAAAGCACTCTTAAAATTGACTCACTTTGCAGAGTTGGAAAGATTGTCACAAAAGTACCTCCAAGAAAAAAGCGATATCGTAGGTGCCATCATTGCGGTGAGTGTCTTACGTGAAGCAGGAATTCACAAAGACACGGAAGCTTTTCATCATTTAAATGTAGTGGACCATACGCGAAAAGACTATTCATTCATTTGTGCTCTTGTCGCCAAAAACGCTTTTGTCTACGACACAGATCGCCACAACAATACCCACAAACACACATCGGCAAAAAACAACAAACTATTATTGCAAACGATCATACCATTGTTAGAAAGCAACAACGTACGCGTTCGGTTGTACGCTGCCGCGAGTATTTTTTCAATATCGAAAAATCCCAAAGCGAAAAAAATTTTACTAAGAAGCATGGATTACAAAAACGACAAGGATTACAACAGCGACAATGAAAATTATCGCGCCTTTGCCCACTATTATTTTTGGATAACTCCCCAAAAAAAATACAACCGTAAGAAAATCATCGGTAAATACAAACAAGGGTTGCGTGATCCGAGCCCCAAAGTGCAGTCTGTGGTCCTTCTTTTTGTAAATATTTACGATTATTTAGTGGAAAAAGATTTCGCACACATTTTACAAAAACTCAGCGAAAAAAAGAATCATGTAGGTTTGAGCGCTCTATATGCATATTGCAGTAAAAATCGCGACTACAAAAAAATACAAAACCTTTTTATATACAATCCCAAGAGGAAGGCTTTCATTCAGATTTATGCATATGTGCTAGCTAATTTTGTACGCGCATTTAGTCCGAGCGGCCAAATGAAAAACAGAAAGCGCCTTTACCAAATGCAACACGAACTTCCCGTCATTTTGCAAAATTCCAATCCACTATTGAGTCAGTGGGCGTGCTGGTTTTTCGGTTTTTTAGGCCATTATCGTCTAGATATCATTGAAAAGCAAAAACACCTCCACAACTGCATCTTGGTGTGTATGAGACAAGCGGTAATCGACAAACCGTTTATTGATTTGATTGTGAAAAGAACGAGTATTCAAAAAAAATGGGCTTTCGTCAACAAATGCCTAGAGTCACAAAATCCGCAAATATACAAAAATGCGATGGCGGCAAAAGTATTACTCTCTCCTGAAGAGCGCGACAACATTTATCAACAAGTCAAGTCGTTGGGTGATGAGCAACGTTTGGGAGCGGCACTTGGTTTCTACAGTATATTGAGATCCACCATTGGCAAGAAGACAATTTTTTCCCAAGCGCATATTCATAAATCGGTAGAAGATGACTACCAAAAATACTTGACTTTTTTAGTCAAACACCCTCGGAAAAAAAAGTTTGTAAAATGGTTAACATATGCCATCAACTTGTCGCAAAACGCACAATGGGACCACGAACGTTTTTTAAATTACATACCCAGATTTTATTACGAAAGAGCTATCATTTATCGTCATATGAAAAAAACGCACGCCGCGATCACTGATTTAATAAAAGCCATTGATTTAGAACCAGATTACCCGCGCTATAAAATCGAACTGGCAGAAATCTACTTATCGCAAAAAAAGGCGCATTTGGCAGAAAAATTTTTGCCAAATTTATCAGAACTCACCACAGCAAGATTGCTGTCTCGTTTAGCAAAACTTCACAGTAAAATAGGAAATCACGATCAAGCGATCGCCATTGGAAAATATTTACTTTTGAAGTTTCGCAAAGATTTTTACGGCGCTTTTCTTGCTGATTTGTTCATCAGAAAAGTTGCTGCAGCGAAAAGACAAGGGAAGGACTCACAACAGTTGCAAATCGACACACAAATGGCACGTCAGAACTTATTATACGCTTTACGAAAAAACCGACGCATGAGTTTGGTCCGAAATCATCTGTGGATAACGAAACATTATTTGCAAAAAACTTTTCCAAACCTAACTCCATTTATCCAAGACCCACAAATACACGCGCACCTTCTTCTCATCAAACAACATATTGGTAAAAAGTAAAATGTTACAGATGCTCTGTAGAGTTTACATAACCAACGACGACAAGACTGTTATCAAAAGCCACCATCTCTCCTTCAAAAAATAAGGGGATGATTTCTTGGGTGATGTTGTTTTCAATCACACAGTTTTGATCTTGCCCAAAGACGACAATGCCACGCTGCACGTTTTGCTGGCTTTGCCATTCGACAACATCGCCCACAAAAATTTTGTTGCGATTGCGATCTTTGACTCCGGTGAATAAATCTTTATCGTCATAGTCAATTTCGCTACCGTTCCACCAAAAGCCATCTTTCGAAAAAAAATAACGTGTACCAATTTCGCGTGAATAACCGACAAATTTTCCATCTTTCTTTAAACGATATTGAATTTCCATTGCATTCCCCTACGGTCTCAAATAGTTTTTTAGTGTTCAACAAATGCACGTCACAACATATATTATACAACAATAAGGGAAAATGTCGACTATTTACCACGAAAAAATAATAATCGTACACTAGTAAAACCTAACTCGTGAACCCTCCCCGGCTTGAAGAAGCCGGGGCTTCCAAAAGCAAGAGATTTCAAGAAGTATACATCAGGTAATAAATGGGCGTTTATCCACAAGGATAAACTCATCTACAAAGGATGCCACTATTCCATCAGTACTCCCGACAACTGTTAGTACAAGTGAGTCAGACTTATAACCTGACTCTCCTAACAGGCTCGGAACAAAGCTTTCTACTACTTTTGCCACTTGCGGCAGGCCGTAGATACTTGATTTCATCAATTTTAATATCAAGATTTTTAATCACTTTATACTTATACAGCGAAAGTATATTACGTGCTCCATGTAAATCACGATGTTCGCGATAACCACAGTAACAAGAATATACTCTACCGCGAGACTTCTTCTTGCGGTTGCAGACAGGACATGTCTGCGTTGTCCATGCTTCATTTTCTTTGACAAGTTCTATTGGGTTTGCTGCAAGTTTGTAAGTGAGATAAGAGAGTAGCAAGCCAAATGACCATTGGCTTAGCTTCTGGTTTATTTTTCGGGAACGTCGTTTTTTCTTGGGATTTGCTTTCTTGCGACCAGATGTGTTGCGTTGTACACCCTCTACATCTCCCACAACAACTGTTTTGATATTGTTTTCTTTTGCCCACTTGACAAAGTTGTGACTAGTTTTGTGCAGAATATCGTTTTGTTGTGCACTCATTTTTCCAGCAATAGAGTGCATCGCTCGCTTAAGCTTCTTCCACCTTCTTGAGCCTTTTTTTCTCCGGGCAAGCTTTTTGTATATCTCTCGATATTTTTTGTTGCGCAAGCGCTTGATGGAGCGTAACTCTCGTGCGGTAATGATGAGCGATTTTCCTGTTTCACTCACACTAGCAATCGAGTGAATTTCACCCATGTCAATCGCTGCAACTTGTGTGCTGTTGTTTGCCAATATTTTTTTTCCATCTTCAAAGCACACAGCAAGCATCAGTTTTTTGTTATACACCAATTCGATTTCTTTTATCTTACCTTGTGGTAAATTCTTTACTCTTACCACTATTGACTTTTGTCTTTTTCGGTCTTTGATTCCAAGAGAAAGTGTTATGCGTTTTTTGTCTTCTGAAATACGAAAACCATCTTTTGTCCATTTCGTTGAAAAGTAATTTTTTTCTCGCCACGGATAGCGATTATTGTAACCTTTTGCTCTGGCTGAGCGTGCAGCATCTCGCGCATCGAGGTATTTGTGACATACTGCCTGAATCGACTGTGAATGTAGTGGATATTTACGTTTTGTTGCTTTTTGTAACTCAGTTTTCGTTATCCACTTTCCTGTTTGCTTGCTGTAGTTTTTGGATATTTGTAAACAATCGTTGTACACTTTTGCACTTATTCTATTGCAATCAAACAGTCGTTGTAAATCGCTCTTATTTGTCCGAAAATTTATCTTTTTTACCTTGAGCATCGATTTTTATTTCACCTTGAGTTTTATGTACTTTCCAAAAATATAATTTTTATTCCTAAATCCATTGTATCTTTATATTTTTTGATAGTCAAACAAAACTTACGGCTTATGTACTCACTTCTGTTTTTTTAGTATTGATCTTTGCACAAAGATAAATCATAATTTATCTTTGTGCAATATTTTAGATGCCCATTCATCCCCAACCTATAGAGGATGGGGACTTCTGGGAATTTTGTCAAATGAAAACTAAAAACTAATGTTCCCAAGTACTAGTTACTTTCTCAAAGCGTGCGCTTTTTGTAAATATTCATTTGCGAGGGGAAGGTCTTGTAGCTGCTGATAACAGAGATGCAGACCATAGTAAGGCCACCAATCACCCGGATGTAGAGAAGTTGCCTTTTTGAAATCGGAAATGGCTTCAGAATACTTCTTGTGACGAAAGTACAAAAGGCCTCTATTTTTGTATGCTTCAAAAAACTGCCTGTCAAGATTTATCGCTTTTGTAAAGTCGGAAAAAGCCTTTTTGAGATCTTTTTTTTCGTATGCGTAAATATAGGCGCGACGATTGTACACCGGTGCATAACGAGGGTTTATTTGTATTGACTTAGCAAAGTCATCCAAAGCTAGATCCACCTGCTTGGTTTGCGCATATAAACTTCCGCGGTTGTAATACAAAAGCGCATTATTGCTGTCCAAACTCAGGGCCTTTGTATAATCTGTCAACGCCAGATTCCATTTCTTGTCACGAAAAAACAAGTTACCACGATTGAAGTACGCGTTGGCGTAATTTGGTTTTAAGCGAATCGCCGCATTAAAATCATCCAATGCTTTTTCTGGTTGGCGCATTTGTACATTTAGGAGTCCGCGATTGAGGTGAGTATCTGCTCGTGGAGCTATGTCAATGGCTTTGTCATAACAAGCCATTGCTTGCAGATATTTTTTCAAATCAAAATACACCACTCCCAAATTGGTGTACGCTCGCTCATTGTTCGGCGCAAGATCTAAGACTTTTTGCAAATCGTCTGTGGCTTTTTGATATTCTTGCGTATCGATGTACAAAACAGCGCGGTTAAAATAAATACTGTGATTCTTTGGTTGTATGGCAAGAGCTTTTTCATAATCGGCAAAGGCTTTTTGATATTCTTTATTTCTTGCATAGAGTCCTGCGCGGTTACTATAAGCCTCGACGTTCTCGGTGTTGTTTTTTATTTCTTTTGTGTAATAGGCAATGCTCTTTTGTTTTTGTCCTGTCATCTGCGTCACATACGCTTTGACAAAACTCCAATCCTCATTTTCGCCATACCGTTCTACATCTTCAAAAATATTCGTAAACAGCTGCGCAAACCGCTTATCTTTTTGTAGAGACTTGTGGTGTTGTAACGAGTGATCTAGTACTTTCATCACTTTATTGAGAGCACTTTTCGCTTTTTCTTTTTCGCCCTCAGCATAATTGAGCGCATTCATTGTCACCACCAACGACCCAAGCAATATCACAAAAATAATGACAATGCTACTGCATACCACTTTGTGCTTATACAAAATATTCTTTAGCAAATCCCAAGACGTATATCTTTTGGCGAGTATCGGTTTATGAGCCTTGAAGTTCTCAAATTCCTTAGCCAACTGCAAAAAATTCCCGTATCTTTTGTGTGGATTGCGCTGTAAACATTTCAGACAAATGGCTTCCAAATAAACAGAAATATCCGGATTTAATTGCCGTGGTGGAATGGGTGTACTGTTGGTGATTTGGTAGATCACATTAATTTCCAATGCTCCCTGATATACTGGACGATAGGTCAAACACTCGTACAAAGATGCCCCCAGCGCATAAATATCGCTTTTCATATCGGTATGTCCTTCTACCTGCTCGGGGGCCATGTAGTGTAAAGTGCCGAGCATTTGCCCAGATTTTGACAATTGTTTTGTCACATCGGAACGTCGTGCGAGACCAAAATCCATCACCTTTACACCGTTTTTTCCCACCATAATATTGCTGGGCTTGATATCACGATGGGTAATCTTATTTTTGTGCATGTAATGTAGTGCTTGACAAACAGAAATCATCACTTCCACTAAATATGCCTCGGAAACGTTGCGTTCCTTGATTTGTTGCGTCAAAGTCGTTCCTTCGACATACTCCATCGTAAAATAAGGACGCGGAGTATAACCGTACTCATAAAAGCGTACAATATTCGGGTGATTGAGTTTGGCCACTGTGGTGATTTCACGAAAAAAGCGCTCCAAGTCCTCTCGGTTGTTCCCTAAAATCACTTTAAGCGCCACAATACAACGCAATTGTGTATCATACGCTTTATAAACAACGCCCATGCCACCACGCCCTAACTCCTCGTGAAGTTGATAGCGACCAAATGTCGTTGACACTCCATATTTTTTGTCTGTCATAACTCGATTCCATTCCAAAGTGTTACATGAATATTACATTTTCCTAAAAAATCTATTTTTTTACAAGCCGCTTCCCTATAATATTCAGAATAACATGTATACACAGAACTCTTCATGATGGAGTATTTATGAACCCCCATAAGCGTCTAATCACAGGTATCTCGACAACCAAACTAACCAACGAAGAAAAAACTATTTTACAAGATATACAGCCAGGAGGGGTCATACTATTTGGCCGCAATATCGAATCGCAACAACAACTCGCCGACCTCATCGCCGAAATTTACGACATTCTAAAAACACCACTCATTGCTATTGACCAAGAAGGTGGACGAGTTGCAAGACTGAGAGAAATAGGCGTAGAACCGCCTTCGGCACTAGAACTACGTACCCATGGCAATACACATCACATCACCCAACACGGCAAACTAACCGGTCAGTTACTACAACAATGGAATATCAATCTAGATCTCTGCCCTGTAGTAGACCTTTCTTACCAAGGAGACCAGCACAACTCCCTAAAAAATCGCACTTGGGGTGAAGACTTTCTCACGGTAATTCAAAATGCGCAAGCCTTTATCACAGGATTACAGCAAAGTAATGTTCTGTGTTGTGCCAAGCATTTCCCGAGCTATTCCCAAGCAAAAATAGATCCCCACCATCAACTACCCACAATGCACCCCACCTACGAAGAGATGCGCAACAACCATTGGCAGCCGTATATCCAACTCAAAGACCACTACGACTCGATCATGGTCGGACACGCTTTTTATCCGCATTTGGACAACTCAGGTGTTCCATCCTCTCTATCTAAAAAAATCAACAATTACATTCGCGAAGATGTGGGATTTGAAGGTGTGGTCGTCAGCGACGACTTGGACATGGGAGCAATTATCGAGAACTACGATTACAAAGAGGCCGTAGACATGGCCCTAAAGGCAGGAAATGATTTACTACTACTTTGCCATCAATTTGACAAGCTAGAACTTGCCGCAAACGTCGCACAACAACAGTCGAAGGAAGAAAATGAAGCCTCACTACACAGAATAGACAAGTTGTTGAGTCGCGTCGCACCATTCACAACAACAAATTTTTCGATTGTTGAACAAATTAACCAAGAAACCTTTGAGCTAAGAGCTTCGTTAATTGGTGCAGAAAAGGCCAAACAGCACAGTCCTGAAGACGCCAATCGCTCACCAGTGGAAGATTTTTAGACAAAAAATCTTATGAGATTATGCTAAAGCTTGTTATGAAAAAGTCACTACAATAAAATTTACACTGAAAAATGGATATTCAAAATGCAAGTAAAATCGAAGTCGCTACAAACAATAGAAAATAACACTTCATATTATGGCTGCGCTTTCTTTCTAAAAGAAAAAGCCTCTCAGATAGAGGGGTGTATTTTTGAAAATTGCAGTTTTCGTACCGATGCTGATTTTCAAAAAATAAAAAACTGTCAATTTATCAATTGTAATTTTTCTAATCGCTTTCGGTTGGAAATAACAGAGTTGTCTGAAGAAATCGGGCAACTGACCTCTCTTACAGAATTACATTTGTCTGGCCCAAGAATAAAAGAATTACCAAAAGAAATGTTTCAACTACCTTCTCTTACTCACTTATATTTAACTCACACACGTATAGAAAAATTGCCTAAAAAGATTGGGCTACTCACTTCTCTTACTAAATTACATTGTTTTTTTGCCAAAATAACAGAGTTACCAAAAGAGATCGGGCTACTCACTTCTCTTGCTCACTTAAATTTGACCCATGAACCAATAACAGAATTGCCTAAAGAAATCGGGCTACTCACTTCTCTTACTTACTTAAATTTATACAACACCAAAATAACAGAATTGCCTAAGGAGATTGGGCAACTCTCTTCTCTTACGGAACTAGATTTGAGTATCACAGAAATAACAAAGTTACCAAAAGAGATTGGGCAACTACATTCTCTCACCCAATTAGATTTGAGCAACACGAAAATAACAGAGTTACCAAAAGAGATCGGACAACTCTCTTCTCTCACTCAATTAAATTTGAGTGACACAAAAATAACAAAGTTACCAAAAGAGATCGCGCTACTACCTTCTCTTGCTCGCTTAAATTTGCGTAACACCGAAATAACAGAATTACCAAAAGAAATCGCGTTACTACCTTCTCTTACTCACTTAAATTTGAATGACACGAAAATAACAAAGTTACCAAAAGAGATCGCGCAACTATCTTCTCTCACTCAATTAGATTTACATGGTGCAAAAATAACAGAGTTGCCAAAAGAGATCGCGCTACTGCCTTCGCTTACTAAATTAAATTTGAGCAACACGAAAATAACAAAGCTACCAAAAGAGATCGAACGATTACTTTCTCTTACTTACTTCGATTTGATATAAATCTATATTTAACTACAATATTCGTTATCCGTGGTTTCTTCAAGCCGGAACGGTTAACTCCAATAATAATATATCGTTGCTTTCCAGCAACGATAGACACAAAATCTACGATGTTCTAAAGTCGAATGTCTTGTTGAATGAATCTAAAAAAAGTTGTAGATTTTTATCTTTGGCATACTCTACCCGGTCAACAACGATTTCAATGGTCAATGCGACTTGTCTTTTTGTATATGTTAGCACCTTCACCCAAAACTTTTTATTGTCATTTTCCCCGTGCAAGTAGTAAAGCTTTGCTTCTTTCCCGCGCAAATTCTGTTTTCCATTTAACGACTTATAGGTAATCTTATCTATACTGTGTTGTTTCTTTATCGATTCAATCATATTGCGTACAATTTCAGATTTTGACTTTACCACAAAATTACGGCTTAATTTTGCCCAACGGATAAACACATATATCTTTCGTCCTTCGACAAGTATGACACTACGATGTTCGGGCTGTGATCCCGTTGTTAATTTTTGACTGTCAACAACCTTTACAACATCAGGATATACAAAAGAATATTTTGGATTGGCAAATTTTTTCATCCTGATTCTTCTGGGCTTGTTCTTTTCCCGTTTAGGTTTTACGTCTTCTTTTGGCTTTGCGTCTTCCTTTGGTTTTGGATCTTCCTTTGGCTTGGGTTCTTCCTTTGATTTTGATTTGTTGCTTTCTTTTTGAGCACTTGTTTGAGAATCACCTTCAGGAAAAAAAGTCTGCTTGACGATATATAAAAGTAAATCTTTTCTCATTTTCAAACGAATGATAATACGATGACTTTTCTCGGAGTATTGCAGTATCTCCGGCGTCCCCATTAAATAAGAACGCCAATTCTTTTTGACATACTTACTGATGTCTCGTTCCTTTGCCTTAAAATTCTCCTTCAGATTCTTTGCGAGAAATTTCATCATCGCTTTGTGCACCGCTTTCTGAGCAGCACTCTTTTTACTCGATCCCTTCGCTGCCGATATTGTCTCACCGTAAACTACAGTACCTAACAAGGTGCAAATCACAGCCGTAATAAAAAATTTTCTCATAGTAATCCCCTAATAATTACGTGGTATTTTATTTGGTTAACTTCTCGTAAAGTACAAAATAGAAACAAACTGCACCGTACTTTCTATTCTCAAAATTAATTGCGCCACAATTGCGCCAAGTGCTATCTCGATTCGTTTTGCAAATGTGACATGACATAATGTACACTTCTGCCTTTACCTTCTTTTACAAAAACACCTTTATTAACCAAGCTATTCAAATCTCGAAGAGCCGTTCTTCTTGGAATATCAAACAATTCTCTGTAGTTTTTATTTGTAATACGCCCATGTTTTTCCACATAACAAACCACTTGTTTTTCTCTATCTGTAAGATCCATTTTCTCTGTGATTAGAGAGGTAGTCGTAAAGTTATCCACACGCAAGTTGTCTTTATCCACAATGACTTTTGTAAACTCATCTTTGATTTGTAGCAAATCGTCTTCCATTTTAGAAATACAGTTCGTTAGGGAAACATTGACTTCGCGGATTTCTTCTATTCTACTACTGTTTGCGCGCTCCTCACTCATTTGAACAGAACACTCTTTTTCTATATTTGCAATTCTATCTTCGACAGAGGTAATTCTTCGATCAAAAGATATGCGAACATCATCCAAGCGATTGTTAATAGCAGCGATTATCTTTGCCGTAATAATATCCCACTTGTCATCTCGAACACCTGTATTTTCTAGCTCTGTAAAGGCACGAATGATATCCACCGAACGCTTAACCGCCACTTCTGACTTCAGCAAAGTCGATAGCATATTCATCCCTTTTGCTGTAAAAGCTTTGGGAGCAAAACCTCTGTCCCAGAAGAGGTGCCAAATTGGCACCTCTTTCAAAAGCCTTATTTCTTCTCGGGTTAATTCGAAGTAAAAGTCACTTGGAAACCGCTCTCGGTGTCTAAGGACAACTCTATTTACTTGTTTTGTCTCTGTTTGATAAATTTCGGCAGCTGTTCTATCCAAAATCGCTTTAGGTCTACCAGGTAGAGTTAGTATGGGATAGTACCGCTCACCTACTGATATTGCAAGGCTTTGCATAGTATTTCCTTTTGTGTTCTAAAAGAATTACGTCTAATTGCGCCACATTATATTATAAATTGCGCCAACACCACATCAACCGTGAGCAGTTTCACTTACAGCGGCAACACGGTTTTATTCATGTATTTTGCTCCCAAGAAACCAAGAATAGCCCCAGGTATCAGGCTTATTCGTACTACAATATATTGCAAGCTGCTATCCGGAAAAAATAACACTACGATTGATCCGGCAATTGCTCCGACAAAAACAGCAAAAGTAGGAATGAAGAAAACATACCTCAAAAAAATTTTTGCACGAATACTTATTTGAATTTTTGCAAAACAACTGTATAAAACTGCACCAAAAATCATTCCCAATAACAAACCAATCACTATATTTATCTGAACTTCCACATAGTGAATCAAAGACATACTTATCAACGCACAGATAAACATACATTTCCAACATACGTAATAATTAAAATTTGAATTTCCGATAACCGTATCTTTCTGTAAAATGGATTTCATCAAAAAAAGTGGCAAGTAACTTTAGATATGATAACAACTATTTTTATTGTTGTGGGGGAAAAAATGATACGCTACCGTCACGGAAAATTTAAAGCGTTTTTAGTCGGATATGATTGGAACAAAATGTTTCAGGCAATCACAACGATACTCATAGGCATAGGTGCGGGACTATACCAACATGAGCAAGGAGAATTTCTCCAAAAATCACGCCCATTTCTTTTGATAGGAGGGGCGCTTTTAGTTACATGTCTACTTATCAAAATCGCTCTTTATCTAGGATTATGGGATGCCAACAAATTAAAAGGAGCTGTAACCGGTAAAAAACAACGCAAAAAGAAACGAGGTATTGATATCAATGGGATTTTACAAGAAATTCTCACCGTTCTTTTAGGTATTGGTATCGGAATGTGCTCGACACCAGTTGTCAATAACGTGGTGATCTTTGAAAGCACCGAGTATCCCGACCCCACCCCTGGACTTATTCTAATTGCCGTTTGTGTCTTTCTACAAATTATTCTTTACTCCAAAGCTCTTGACTTTAGCCAAACAAGCTTTCTACAACTAGGAAAGATCAAAACCTTTTTAGCCCGCTACAATTGGAATAGTGTCACCCATGAAATTTCCTCTACCATGATTGGTATTGGCGTCGGTTTTTACATGTACGAAGCCGGATTTAAATTGATTTTTGATAAATGGTTTCCAGGTCTAACGGAAAAACTTTGGGGAAGTGGAGTGGCCCAATCTTACTTAGCCGATGAGTTGGGAATTTTTGGTATTTTTGCCTCAAACCAACTCGATGATATGTTCACAACAAAAAAACCACTCGTCATGACCGGCCTCATCATCATTGGGGTATGTGTTCTCGTTAAAATTTTATTGTATCTCCGGCAACTCAATATGAACAAAGTACGCGATAGCTTACTACGCCAACGCGCAACAAAAAAAGCAAGTAGCGTAGATTATAGAGGGATTGCCGACGAAATGGTGAGCTTGGCCTTCACTTTATTTCTGGGCGTTCTACTAACACCTTATATCAAAAATGCCGTAGGAGAAAGCGACCCTTATGGATACCAAGTTTTTGGTATTTGTGGCACCATTCTTTTTGGATGGATGAAGTTGGCCCTTATTGTAGGTGCTTTACAATTTGGACAACGGCGGAAGTCTAGAAGTAAACGTTAACAAAAGACATACAATATTCAAAAAAGGGAGCTGTAACGAAGCTCCCCAGAAACTCAATAGATTTGAAATCATACAAAATAATCTCCAAGATAATGACTTGGAGAAATTGTCTCATTACGAACCTCAGTAATATTGTATTTCTCATCAAGTCTCACAGTAACAAGATATTCATTATCTGAAAATAAATTCGAATAAAATTTAGACCTTGGCATTCTTGTAAAGTTGAGCGGATAACTTAGATAAAGACCTCGAATATAGCCTCCATACAATAGTGTTGGTAGTTTATGTAATTTTTCATAGGGAAGCTCTATAAGCTTTTGTAACTTAGGATACCCTGCAAAAGCTTTTGTAATTTCTTCACTTTGTCGCAAAACACAAGAGATAACCTTCCACTGGTTCGCGGTCATCTCAAATTTATCTAAAAATACACTCAAATTGACATTGACAAAATTATTCACAAGGTCCATTTTCACCAGTCGTTCCAATTCATCTAAAGGAATACCTATTTTGAAACCTGTTCCGTCTGATAGAGAAAATGAAGTACACAAACCTTGACTTTCCACTTTTGTCACATGACAACCTTCTTTGTCCCAATAAAAATTTATAGGCATTTCTAAACTTTCCAGTAAAAACATCCAGCACATTTCTTCAACAAGTATTACTTTTCCAATTTATTGAGTTTGACAATCATATCATTTAGCAATTTAGCGTTCTTCTCGCCATATACTTCATTATAACGATGAAACAATTGCTTCCAGCACTTATGAATACGAGGGATGAGATCACGTCCTTCGGGAGTAATTGAGGTATAAGAAACACGCCCCTTTAATTCCCGAACACAAAACCCCTCTTTTTCCAGTTTGTCAATAAAACGCGTAATCGTAGAAGGTGCTAGTCCAAGTAATTCAGATAAATAACTCGCTGTACACATTTCATTCTCATTAAGCGCCATTAACAAAAAAGCATGACTGGGGACTAAATTAATTTCGGAAAAAATATCCTTGGCCAATTTGTTTATATGCCTTTGTAAACGAGACAGTGAAAAATACAAGCAACCATCGAAATAATCGTCGATTTTAGCATCGATGTTTTTATCACTCATGTTAGTTTTACCGCTTTTTCTTCGGCTTTTCTTTGAACAGCCCATGGATCAGAGCGGTCTGGATCATCTAAAATCTCAAGCCACTTTTTTCCTGTATTCTCAATATCTTCATAACTGGCTGCCACAGAATCATGCATCCAAAGAGCAGGTAAGAATTTCATACGGCAAAGTGTCGCCGTCTGTTGCAACGGCTTTAAAAATTCCTGAATAGAAAAACTATTATAACCTCCAGGCATATAGGATTCGCTGGGTCCGCCAACGGAGATCATTAGCTGAAGCTCTTTGTCCATAAGCTTATCTCCTTTTGTTCCATATGCAAAATTGTAAGTCAAAACATCGTCCATCCATTTTTTCAATAGCGGAGGAACGGAATACCAATAAAATGGATATTGCACAATGATACGATCATGTGCGACTAAATCCGCTTGTTCCTTTTCAACATCAATGCAAAAATCAGGATATTCTTCGTAAACATCCCGCGACTTATTCACTTTACCACTATCTTCTATCTGTTGTTTCCATGTTTTATTGACACGAGACTTAGATAAGTTTGGATGAAAAACTAAGTGTAAAATTTTCATAGTCATCCTCATAATTTCGTATAGATATGTATAAGAAAACGTACATTCGTGCAACACTATGTTTTCTTCGACTTGCCAAAACACTTGTATATACAAATATAAAATACCAGAAAAGATTGTATATACAAATGTTTTTTGAATTATTTTTCCACAAAGGAAAGATACGATGGTTTACGAAGTCAGTGTTTAATTGAACTTAGTCTTGATTTCACTCCTGCCAAATTTTCTTCTAATACCTCTTCTAAATACTCTAAACCACTTCGATTGTTTTCATAGATTACGGCTCGATGCGTTCTCCAATCAAAAGGTAAAGAATCTACAAGTTGAGATAAAATAAGTAGCGGTTTCTTTTTTAATTTTGCATATGTTGCTTCGGTAACAACATTTGGATTGGGATGTTTTGATGCAGAATCAGGAGAGAAGTCGACAATAACAATATCTGAATTATCAATCTCTTGAAAAATAGTATCGTGAATATTATCAATCTGAGGAAGTTGATCTACACGACAGCAGTCTAAATCATTCGCTTTGCAAGTCTTTTTAATCACTCTCCATACAGGCAAAAAAACAGGATTAAAAGGCATTGCTACAAAGACTTTTACATCACTTGATTGGTTCAAGGACTCTTGGTTTGTGCAGCGTTCTTTTTTCTCTTTTTTTGGCCTTATATTTTTTTCAGGTTTGTCGTTTGTTTCTACTACCTGATCTTTATTGAATTCGGTGGAAAGTCCTAAACTATCTAAGATATCATCGTGCGTTGATTGCGGAAAATAACAATTTAAAACTTCTTTAATCACTTGATGGCAAAAATGTTGATCTTCAGATAATAGCCGATGAATTTCTTTGGGAAAACCCGCCATTATGCTTTTCGCTGCAAAATAAGATTTAGAGGGACATTTTTTGGGATATTTATCTCTGTTTTCGATTTCCCACACACCATCATTTGCTAAATGCCAAAATGGTAACTCTGGATAGTATGATTGACGTTTAGGGCCGAACTCTTTGAGTAGTTCTACAAGTTTCTTAGAAATATCTGAAAGTAAAAATTTTCGTTGAGGTAATTTTGATATTGCGAGAAGAATCAAAAGTGGTTTATGAGGTGCCCTCACTCCATTTCTTTTGGCAATATTGAGATTTTTAATTTTTTGAAAAACATACTCTTTTGTCATCAGGTCTTTTTTCATAGGATTTACCAATCATATAAGTACTCCATAACAACTCAATATTTTACCATAGAGCTTGTTGTCTATGAATGGAAAATTAGCGACATTTTGTCCGTACAACAAGGTAACAGCCATTAGTAGCCAGTGCACTAACTAGTTAGAGCTTTAATAAAAACACTAGGCAGAGCTAAATAGTTTCCACACAAGGCCTGGTGCTCCTTTGGATAATAATATTTGCGAACGCGTGCTAAAAAAAGCTATCTACCACCGCCAAAATTCGTTATTCTATAACTCGTTTAAAAAAACAAAAATTCTTTAACTATTGCAAAAAAGTCCATAAAGAATATTGCTGTGCTAAAAAAGCAAATGCAAAAGAGTCGAAGTTGATCACATAAATCAGAACGAAAATATAGTGACTGTAAGGATTGATATGGATTTAACAAAAGTAGGTAAATGGCAAATTCAAGATGGTAGTGTTCTCAATACAAGAGAAGTATTTGCCAAAATCATTTTTAACGAAATAGATAGTTCACAGTTATGTCGCAGTGAAACCAGCAAAGACTGGTATCCAATCCAAACTGTTTTTTATGTGATCCATCGTTATGGTATTTTGAAAGAATTAGGCAGTGGGGCATTTGGTAACGTTTATTTGGCATTTGAAGCTAGAAAAAGAGGCGACAAACAGGGTCGATTGGTGGCCATCAAAAAACCAACCCAAAGTGTTTTAAAACAGTATGCAAAAGAATCAGGTAAGCACAACGACGAAGTGTGGGCACGGATGGCTATTGGACAAGCTTTTTCACAAGAGGCACTACTAACGGCTCGACTCGCAATGTCACCTAATGTGGTTAAGGTTCTCGACCACAATGTAACAGTTCCTTACGTGGTTTTGGAATTCTGCAATGGTGGCACTTTGGCAGAACGTTTATCCTTGCCTTATGATGCACCCAGCGCCATTTCGTGGGCTACTGAAATAGCTCGTGCTTTGTCCGCAGCCCATAATCTACAACCAGATAATCTCGTACATCGCGATCTTAAACCACAAAATGTTCTCCTCCACAACAACCATGCGAAAGTATCTGATTTCGGTACTTCAAAAATGGCATACCAGGCACAATCATTGCGTTCTTTGGAAGGAGGGTATACTCCCAAATACGCTGCTCCTGAAGTATTAGATGGTAAAGCATACCCATCCACGGATATATGGTCATTTGGAGTGATCTTATACCAAATGCTGAGTGGCCGTGCCCCATTTGAAGGTGAGGGCATGGTACAGCTCATGAAAAAAATTACCTGTGATTCACCAACTCCCGTCTCTACAGTGGCAAAACTACAGGTAGATTCATCCATCCACCATCTAATTGATCGCTGCCTCACAAAAGATCCCCACCAACGACCAACAGCAGAGGAGTGTGTGCAAATACTACAAAAAAACAGCGCCACACCTTCCACCGTGAATATAGTTTCCAAAAAGGAAACTGTTGGAAATACGAAAACCAAAATTCGACAACCATTGCGCCATTCTAGAACGCGAACAAGAAACATTTCACCAGCTCCACGTCGTAAACCAACAAAACCACAACCAAATAACTCATACGCCGCCATGATGATATTCTGTGTTCTTTCGGTAGGTGCGTTTATCTTTTTTTTAACCTACATCGCAACCAATTCTCACGAGTCGATAGACGTAACAACAGATGACAAAATCGATAACACAAAAAAAACTGTACCAAATAAACCTACTGACAAACCTGACTCGAAACTAGAAAATACACATAGTACTAAGACTCAAAAAACTGTTGAAGAACCGAACAAACCTAAAAAAACTGACAATACTGACTCTAAACTAGAAAATACGCCTAGTACTAAGACTAAAACAGTTGTGGAAAAACCTCAAAAAACTGAGAAGCCTGAATCTAAACCAGAAAATACGCCTAGTACTAAGACTAAAACAGGAAAATCTGAGACGGAAAGCAGCCAATCTGATACTAGTAACAAAACAGTCATCAATAAACCAGATGTCAATAAACCAATCAACAAACCTAAACCTGACAACGGAAAAAATCGCCAAATTCTACTTCACGAGAAAAGCTTTGCAAAACAAGTAATCGTAAAAGACAGAAAGCCACAAGAAATATACAGTTATTCCGCAAATTTAGAAAAGTGGGACGTTGATAAAATCGACATAGTTTTCGAAGTGGAGTTTCAATTTACAAACAGAAATGGAACTCCCATACACCAATTCTGGTCTTTAAAAGTAGGAGACCAACATGTCCACGAATATGGTCATTTATACGAAAAAGACCGTGGCCCTTACAACCGAAAAGAAGTTGTTCGCGCTACAATCCCCAAGAAAGATCAACTTAAAATAACACTTGTACATTACGTGATCTCCGGAATTTTTTATATGAATGTCTCTGCTGGTAAAATATCCATTTTGACCCACTCTAACGCCGACATTGACATCCCAAACAAAAAAGTTGTGGAAGAAAATAAACCCCAAGATGACAAACGCGAAAGCAACAAACAGCAAAAAATAAAAGCCCAAAAATGGAAAAAATGGCAACAACAAATGCAAAAAGATTTTGACTATGCACTTACAATTCACAAAAAACGCAACTCAAGTACCAAAAAAAAGCAATGGAAGAAATTTGTTGAAAAATACCAGGTGCACAACAATCCCTTCAGTGATGAGGACCAACAGTTGTTGCAAAAGGCAAAAGAGTACTTGTCAAAACTAAACACATCGCGAAAAGACAAATTTAGTGGTTTTACCTACAAAGGTAAAAAAACCTATAAGTGCAAAGGGATAAAATACAATGTGGCGCGCTATAAACACAACAAAACAGGTATGATGTTTGTTCTTGTTCCCGGTGGGACATTCAAAATGGGAAGCGAATACAATCGCGAAAAATACCCGGAAGAAACACCGGTGCACACCGTAACACTCAAGAGTTTTCTGATCGCGCAAACAGAAGTAACACAGCCTGCGTGGCTAAAAGTTATGAAATCAAAACCGTGGCGAGGTAAACCATATGCGAAGGAAGGTAAATCATACCCTGCTAGTCACATAAGTTGGTACGACGCCAACGAATTTTGCCAAAAGTCAGGACTAGAACTTCCCACCGAGGCACAATGGGAATACGCATGCCGCGCAGGCTCCAGCAGCAATTTTTACTGGGGAGAGAGTGCCGATTTTAACTATCTGTGGTTTTATGAAAACGCTGAGGCAAAAGGAAGTATGCACGCACAGCCAGTAGGGTACAGACTACCAAACGCTTTTGGTCTATTCGACATGTCAGGTAATCTATTAGAATGGTGTCTGGACTACTACGATGGTAACTATTACCAACGTAGCCCACAAGTGAATCCACTTGAGTCCGCAAAGGGGGGGAACCATGTTTACCGCGGTGGGTGGTGGAGTGCAAATAGTGACAGCTGTCGCTCATCGATGCGAAGTGGTAAATACCCTTCGACCCAACGAGCAGCTGGTTTTGGTTTTAGACCTTGTAAAAACATAGATTAAAAAGGAAAAGCGATATGCTTGATTTGACGAAAAATAATAAATGGGAAATAGATAATGGTAGTGTTCTAGACACCCGAGAGATCTTTGCCCAAATAATGAGCAACCAAATAGATCAATCTCAAAAGTGCCGCGCAAAAGAATAGACTTTTTTTATGGAAAATCCTACGGAATGTAATATTCGATATCCAACTTTCAAATCTTGAAGTTTATCATAGTTTTTTACGAAAGTTGGAGTTATAGCGCGATCCTCAAAACATGTTTATATGTCGAGGATCTTTATTTTTTGATCTTGCGGCGGCAGCCAAAAAGCATAGCGATACCAAAAATGAAAGCGAAGTATGTGCTTGGCTCAGGAACTGTAGTTTGATCAACAGTCCCACCTAGCTGAAAAAAAGTGCCATCACCAGTTGGTGGGGTCGTGATTTGAGCATCGAACGAAATGCTGAGGAAAGAACCTGTTAGCTGTACAGAGCCTTGAGAGTCTGATCCACTATTTGGTGTGTTGTCAAAAACTTGATTACCCACAACATCAAACTGGCTATTGCCAGATAATCTAGTTAATGTAATCGAAGGATCAAATGTTAAAGATGAATCTAGATCAGTAAAGTGGAAAATAGGATCAACAACTGCCTGGTCAAATGTTATTGTTGTTGTTGTGTTAAAGAGCTCGATGCCTAATGCATCAACACCAGACATTTGTGGTGCATAATTGGGATTATTGAAAATATTTGAATTAGTGAGCAGAGAAAAAATATTAGTTGTTGTTAGAGTAACCCCTACTCCACCGAGATCACCCGTCGCTACTGTCGTGGATGGATTGTCCCAATCTACTGCATCGACAACAATGGGAGCGGCAAAGAGAGGGATAGATGTGAATAGTAAAACCAGTAATAAAAATTTACGCATATAAAATCCTTTTGTAATGGTTGTAATTGTTACAGTACAAGCTACCTGACCTTGAAAACAATTATATTTCCCATAAGTATTTTGGCGATATTTGGCATACCGGTTACGTCTTTTGTAATATAGATATTACTTTAGTTGTTTAGTTAAATTCTATCAAAGTTGAGCCAAAATGCTTAAAATTTAGCATATCATAATGTGATAAAAAATAAAACTCTTTTGTTTGTCACATGTGTTTGCATAGCTGGCTTTGATTTCAGGCCTTGTAAAAACATAGTTGCCATTCGGGATAGTAAATATGAGTCAAAAATATCATATCATAAAAGAAATTGGACGCGGGGGGATGGGGGTTGTTTACAAAGCCCAGGACAACCATCTTAAACGTACTGTCGCAATAAAAACTTTGCAAAATATGTCCGTCCAAGCCGTCAAACGCTTTTTTCGCGAAATGCGCTCTATGTCAAAAATTCAACATCCTAATATTGTGCGTTTTTTTGATATGGGCAAACAAGGAAATTACTATTACTATACAATGGAGTACATTGAAGGACAGGATCTCGCAAGTTATATTAAAACAAGTGAGGTAAACTTTGAAGAAATTGCCCAAATCATTACAAAAGTTGCCCATGCCATTCATGTTGTTCACCAACACGGTATCGTCCATCGTGATTTAAAGCCACAAAACATTCTTATCGATCAAAATCAAAATCCATACATAGTGGATTTTGGTTTAGCAAAAGCAATGGACTGTGATAGAGATGTCACAAAAACAGCGGGCATTTTAGGTACGCCTTTTTATATGTCACCAGAGCAAGCGGAGGGAAAATTAGAACGTATTGATTACAAAAGTGACATATATGCGCTTGGCATTATCCTATACGAACTTCTGACAAAAAAGCGCCCTTATCAAGCAGGTTCTTTGATAGAACTTTTTTGCAAGATAATAGAGAATCCCATTCCACCGCTACGCGAACAAAATCGAGATATTCCTCCTGCTCTTGAGTATATATGCCTGAAAGCTGCGGCAAAGAAAAAGCAATCACGTTATCAAAATGCACAACAGTTGGCAAAAGATTTAGAAAAATTTCAACAAGGGAAAACTTTTACATCGCAACGAGTAGCCCGCAGATGGCTTTCAAAAATTACCGTGTGTGTTGTTGCTTGTCTTATTTTAGGTATGTTCATTTTTCATTCTCAAAAGACAAAAATGATCATTGAGCCATCGCCTGCAATCACTGCTTATAATTTAATGCGCACGGGATTGTATCAAGAAGCGCAACAAATTCTGAAAAAGGAATATGCCAAAAAACCAACACCTGAAATCCAACGACTACTATTTATTACTCATGTTGACCTAGAGCAATATGCTGAGGCACAAAAAATTTATAGTGCTACTTTACCACAAGTTTCTCTATATCAAGGCAAAATGTATCTCAGAAAAAGAGAATTTCTGCGAGCAGAGAAATTCTTTCTCAAAGCAACAAAAAACCCGGCAGTGAAAAATGAAGCATACTACTCTTTAGGATATTTATATTTTTTACAAAAAGACTACCAAAAAGCACAAATGTTCTTTGACAAAGTTTCGCAAACAAATCATACATTTTCGACAAAAGATTACTACTTACTACTAGGAAAAACGCTTTTTCACTCACAAAATTATTCTCGTGCGTCACAGTGTTTCGAAAAAGTAATAAAAATATACCCTTCGGTAAATACTTATGAATATCTTGCCAAATGTTATATGCAAACAAACAAATTTTCTAAAGCTCAAACACTATGGGAAAAATGTATCGTTTTCCAACCAGAAAATAGTACATTTATTACAAAATATGCCCAAAGTTTGTACTTACAAAAAAAATATAAAACAGCAAATGAACAGTTTTTTAAAGCCCTACAATTCAATCCTCGAAATTGGGAGGCTATTAGTGGCGTACTTAAAATAAATTACTATTCTCCCACTTTAAACTGGCAAAATAATTTGCACCTAATGAGACTGAGTAACCATACACTTTTTTTTCATCAATTTGATCTTCACAAATACTATATTGCTAAGGTGGAAAATGAAAATGAAAAAGCTTACTTGGCTTGGCAATCTCTAAAAAACCGTCAAGAAAAAGCGCATGTCTTTTTTAAATATCTTTCTTCGAAAACCCAAGTTCCACAAAAATCTCAACAAAATGCCATTCGCGGACTATTTTCCCTACGTCATACAAAAACAATTCAACAAACAGCGCAAAAATATTTGGCGCAAGAGAAAACAAATTCATACATGGCGGAAATATGGACAATGATTGATAGTAGGCGTATTCTCGAAGCAAAACAAACGTTATATTATTTGTTGGCAAGATTGTTTTTGTACAAAGACGTTTCCCATTTAGAGTTTTTACGAGAGCAAGCACCTACCATAGAAAAAATACTCCATGATCACAATGAACAGGTCGTCCATCGATATCTTGCCGCCAAGTATTTTGCAAAAATGATGAAACTTACCAAGTTAAAAATGCCAACAAAAAATAAAGATGATGCTATTACCACTTTAATAAAAGCCTTAGTTCTAAAAGAAAGTGGGTTTTCAGAACACATATCACAAACGAAGGGAATGGGAAATTATGATGAGTTTCTTCGCTATTTATTTATCAAAAACACTTCGGATAAAAATTGGTTACTTTCGGAGATAGAACAAGATAACAAGGTAACAATTAAAATTTCGGCTCTTTTCCAAGTGGTGGAAAGTGCCCAACATGCTTTAGCAATGGAAAAGGTACAAGAAATTCTCATTCAATGCCTTGAGAAAAAAATGCCAAAAGCTTTCCAAATTTGTGCATATGCGACGCTTTGGAAATCCATGGCAATAGAACAAAGTAAAACAAAAAATTCAAGATCAAAACCCTTACGCCATAGTAAAATATTGTTCAAAGCTCTCAATCACAAGGACAAAAAGATTCAATTGACCGTTTTAAGGTATCCGTTGTTGTACAAAATTCCTGGATATCAACAAAAGTTAGCGCAACTCGTAAATCATCCAACACTTGAAATAAGCCATGATGCGTTGCTTACTTTATCTTCTGTACATCCAGGCCACCCAATCTTCCTTAAAGTCCTTGATGGTGACAATTATTCTTTTTCTCTTCGCAATCTTGCGTTTATATGTTTATTTATCCGGGAAATGACCCAACTCGACATGTTCAAAATACTCGCCAAAATTAATCTACTCGATCAAAAAATACCATTGTGGTTACAAAATCCAAGTCCTCACTTTCGCGGTATGGTCGCTCTATATTCTAGTTTTTTAGGCGTTCAATCTATCTCTCGTATCGACAAGGAGCAAGATCCTCAAGTAAAAGCTTTTTTGCTTTTTGCCTTGCATCAACAATCTTTCATACCTCAGTATCAAATTTCACAACAAAAACGTTATCAAACAGCCATGAAGTATACAACATCTCGCCACAAATATCTGAGAATGACAGCACATTTAGTAAAAACATGTTGTACACCACAAAAAAGTTGGCAAAAATTGTTTCGCGAAGCACAACAAGGAAGTGAAAATCTAAAAATGGCGACGGCTTATGGTTTTATGGTTACTGTGCAAAAAACAATCATGAACTCAATGTCTTTAAACCAAAGGTTTAACTTTCACAAGACAAATGAATATAAAAAGAATTCCTTTAAGGTATTTGGTAAGCTGATTAAAGAAGGAAAAAGCCTAAAACAAGCTCTTGTTTACGCTGATAAGTTAATGTTTTCACATGAGGTAAAAACTCTTTTGGCTTTGTCATACATGCAAGAAAAACAATACAAAAAGGCGCTCACTTATCTTCAGGAATCTATAGAGAATAATCACCAGAACCCTTTTTTAGAAAAATGTTATCTTGCGGCTATGTATCAGGGACTCGGTATGAAAAAGGAACTGCGCCTTTTTTTGCAAAAGCATTTTTCACACGAAATTTCTTCTGAAAATTTGCAGTTTTTCCGCCCATCGATAAAAAAGATCGCAAAACAAGCTATTCGAGAAAAATGCTACACAGTAGCCACAAATATCTTACAGCAACTTCTAATGCAACCGGGAAAAGATAAATCAGCGATATACGTACAACTCGGGCGTTGTTATGCTCATCAAGATCAAGAAACAACTCTACATTTATTGGCATATGCTATTGCTGACAATGCAAAGATAACACTTGACCGACTCAATCAATATCCAGAGTTTTCGGTTCTTAGTTCTAAAAAATTAACGGCTCTTTTTAAGTGAAAATAGTACCAGACTCCAGAATTTGGCCGTGTAACGTGTTGTTACTTACGATCAAAATTACAAAGCCATTTTGTTTTGTAGTTTCATACAACCTTTACACTTTGAATTTATCCAAGAACTTATCTATCTTCTTCAGTCTTTTTTCTAAAATATTTAACTGCTTAATGAGTTCTTCGACATCTTCTTTTTGCTCACCATCGTCCATTTTTTTCGCACCGTCAACTAGATCATCCCGATGAACGGCAAGATTATTTAGATAACCCTTACAGATCGTTGTAGCATCGCTTAAATAGACATTAACTTCATCTTTGTTCTTTAATTTAATCTTTTTTTCTTTAAGTAGTCTAAATCTAAACTTTGATTTAATTTCTTCGCTAGCCGAAAAACGCGCCAGTACATCATTGGTATTTACTTCACAATATTTTTTGGTAGCTTTAATAACTTTTTTGACTTCTGCTTTATCAGCAAACGCGCTATCTTTTAAATCATTCCAACGTTTGAGTAACTGCCCCTGGATATTTACCTGTAGTTCTGCTTTTTCATCTATATAATTTTTGTAAATGTCCTCAGGCGCTTCTTCGCAACCCTCTGTAATAAACTTCCAATTTTCATAATTAAATTCTTTTTTGCACCACTTTGAAAACAACTCTGAAGCTAATTTATCTTCTTGCACTTCATTGATTTTTGCCGGAACTTCACCAACCCTAATTGTCTTGTACACTCCCAAAGCATCCAGTTTGGTAATGAATTTTTTGTTAAATTTTATGTAGTCGCCTAGTTCATATTTACCATATTTCAACCCCAGTGATTTTAGAAGTTTTTTGGCTGACTTTTTATTCATGCCAAGAGGAATATCTTTCGCATACTTTTCAAACTGCTTTTCAACTTGCTTTTTTGTTTTTTCCCATTTTTTGCAAATTTTACTTTGCCCAGCATAGGCATAGGGAGCAAAAGTGAATAATAATGCTATCAGTATTGTAAATGTAGAAAAATGCTTCATTGTTTTTCTCCTCTTTGTACACTTGTCAAAGCATTGTTTTCTAGTTCTATTTTAATACGCTTCAAAATACCACAAAACATGTGCAATTGGAACTTAATATTTCTCCGCTTGCAACGGCCACGTAATCAAAACCTCAGTTTAGGAAGAAAGCTCCAGTATTTGTGAATTTTGCAGACGTGTCTGCAAATTGTCACAATGATAACTTTAAATCGCTGGGTCCCGCATCTATCCAAAAATCTGCGATTTTTGGGTGCGGGATGACAGGTGTAGGTGGATCAAAACTTTGTTCTCTGAAACTACAAAACAAAATGGTTTTGCAATTTTGACCGTAAGTAATAACTGTACAACACTTTACACAACCAAATTGTACAATCCCAACAGCAAGTTGAAGTAGTTTCATTTTAATAAAACAACAGTGAGTTGTCGGGCACGGTCATCCCTGGCTTGACCAGGGACCCAGCGATATAAAAATGACTTTAAATCGCTGGGTCCCGCATCTATCCAAAAATCTGCGATTTTTTGGGTGCAGGATGACGGGTGTAGGTGGGGCTTATAGTAACTTATGGCCAGCTACTTTCCAGTGTCTTTACCCAGCCAGCAGCATTTTGTGCGGCTTTGGTTCCACTATATTTTTTCATAAACTTCTTCAGTACTAAAGCCAATCGTGCTTTGTCCTTGCTTTTATTTGGAAGCTTTGCCACCATTCGCTCTAGTTGCTTCGCAGCGCTGTATTCTTTTTTGTTCTTGCTACTCTTGCTCTCTTTTTGGATCTCTTTGGCTTGCTTTTCGAAATCCGTTCCTGACCATTCTTTCTTGATTTGCGAAGACAGAGTGTATGCTTGGAACACTTCGCGATCTCGGAGTAATTTTTTGGCGTGTTGTATTTGTCGCTCAGCGATCTTATCTAAATAGCTTACCATCGACTTTGCGGAATCTATTTTCTCGGCATTTTTTTGCGCGTATTTGTAGGCTTTGCCGTATTTCTTTTTTAAGATATTGTTCACAGCGGACTTTGAGCTGCCGTTGAATTTTTCGTAGAAAAACTTGGCGCGGTCGCGTAGTAGTTCTTCTATTCTTTTGTCATTGACACCAGAGGGATGCCCCGACCATGCGATAGATCCGTCGGCTGCGATGATGTGTACTTGGGGAATTCCTCTTCCTCTCGGAAAACCATATCGCGATGATTGTGTGTATACCTTATAGTCTATATTGGTATGGTGCGCGGAAAAATTTTGTACGGTGCTTAGTTTTTCTCCTGTAGAGGCGATAACAGATAGACCTTGTTTTCCGTATTTCTTATGTAACTTATTCAAGTGCGGCACGGCACTTCGGCACGGGCCTCACGTGGTGGCGAACATTTCGACGAAAATTACATCGCCTAAGTGATCGGCAAATGTGGCGCGATCGTCGTTATTGAAAATTTGGGAGCTTGTTAGGGAACTTTTGGACTGTATTTGCTGGCTATCGCACCACGCCATACTACAGGCAATTAGTAGTAAAACCATAAGTAAATTTTTCATATGTGCTCCTTAAAATAACGTAATTTAGTTATACAAAATCAGTAAATTTTTATAGATTTTCCGCCCATACTTTGGACCAACGTTCGATGGCATCTTTAAAAGACTTGAGGGTTTTTTTGCGTACGCTACTTACAAATATCCCCGTTGGTTCATACCAATATCCTTCGACCTGGTAAAAGCGCCAACAGTAAACGCTGTAGTAACCACGTTCTTTGTCTTTATGATAGCGATAAAAACTACGAAATGATTTTACGCGCTTCTTGTCCCCTGTTGATTCCAATACTTTTTGTGACACGGATTCGATGATGAGAACATTTCCGGGATCGTGTCCGATGTAAGCGTTTAAATTCATCTTGATCATTCCGGTGTCACTTTTGTCGATGTTGGTGTAGTTGATGGTGATGGCATCTATCTTAACTTCTTTGCCGCCTCGCTTAATGGTAAAGTAGTTTTTGACTACTTTCCATTTTTTATTGGTGGCTTGATCCGCAAACCACTTTTTCATATATTTGACCAACCCTGGGAATCCTGCGCCTTTTAAAGCAGACACTTTTCTTTTGGCAATAATAGATCCTTTGTAATACGAATTTTCGTATTTTGATTTAGATGTCCAGTATGGATCTTCGGTGTATTTGGCAGAAAATGTATTCGTTTTCCATTGTTGCGCCTGAAGTAGCGCCATTGCCAGAAAAACACATGTAAATATTTTGTACATTGAGAACTCCTTATTTTGCATTTCCTAAAAGCCACTTGAGCAACATGGTACTGAATTTAGACGACAACAACTTTTTGACCATTCGAATGCGTAGGAATACGTATTTTTCGCGACGGCTTGCTTGAGATTCTAGTAGTTGAGAAAGTTGTTCCAAGTCGTCTGAGGTTTTCATTAATTCATTGACCATCGCCAAAAAAGAGCTACTCACTTTTGATATTTTTTTATGAGTAACTGCAAAACCCAGTTTTACTTGCGGTTTATTATCAATAAAAAGGTAATAAGTATTCATACTCTCGTGGGAAACTTTTTCCACAAGCGCATCGATATATTTTCGTTCTAGTTCTTGGATGAAGTAATATTTCCCTAAGTTGTACAATACGCGTTTTACGAAATCACTTGCCAAAGAATCGCGTAGTAATGGCTTTAAATAAAACCCCACTGTTAAATATAGGTTGGCACTTTTTTTGAATTCATGCAACTTTTTTTCTAAATTCCACGCGCGTGGAAAAGAGTCGATCGCTTTGCGAAAAGATTGTATGGAGATTTTATTGTTTTTTATCTTAATTTTGAGAGCGATATCTCCCAAGTCGGACTGGATGAATACGCCAATATTTTTGTCGGGCACTATTTGCAACAACTCATCGCAAACACTCATATGCTTGTTTAACCACAAAAAAGTTTTACTTAAGATGGCGAGATGACAATAAAAACGCATCGTTTTAGGACTGAACTCTCCTAGTTTTTGTGTGAGATTAAATATTTGTTGACTGGTATTTAACGGGTATTTTCGTTCGACAACACTGTGTTCGTAGCGCAGTATTTGCAGTATGGTCTGTAAAATTTCGGGAAGTAACTCAGGGATAAATTGTTTTTTGCCGCTTTTTCCCACTATAGATGGTACGCTATTCCATACTTCTTGGAAAAATATATGCAGACTCTGTATATCGATATATATTTTGGGCAAGTCGAGTATTTTTAAATCGAGATATTTATTTGTTTTTTCGATCATTTGCGCATAAGAAGATAGTTCCTGTGCAATATTCGCCGCATTGTCGTATGCAGGTAGTAAGGTATTTTTGGTGTACTCATCGTACTTTTGAATGTGTTTAAAGTAGTTCCAGTCTCCTTCTTCACACCAAGAAATAATTTGTGCGAGGGATTTCTTTACGTCATTTTCAGGTGCCCATCCCAACATATTTTTAAGACGTTTATTGCTCATCACCGCTAAACTCAATATGTAGTCGGCGACATTTTCATTTAGAGAACTTTGTTTCTGTTGAAAGCGCAATTGATTGATAAAATCGTTGCTGTATTCAAAAAAACCACATAGATAACGAAAAGTGTTTTGCGAAACAGCGATTTGGTTTTGGTAGCCCACCCCCAACACATTCGCCAATTTACAGTCAATCCCCAGTAATTTCTTTTTAGGTATTTTTTCGTCGAAGAAACGCAACAAATTATGTAGAGATATCGTTCCATCTGAGACATTAAATATTTGGTAGCCCGGTTTAGGAGCGACCATAACCAAAAAGGAAACAAGGATTGCATCGCTAGCATTTAAAACGGAAATATCTTCAATACCTTCAATGGTTCCTAAAAAATAACCATTGGCAAATAAGTGTACTAATTTCATCAACCCATCATTTACACCGATACCGTAAACAGGAGCTAAACGCAAACAGTAAACTTCCAACTCCTGAGAGTTATGATACAATGTGGCGACCTGTTCCATTTCTTCAAAGCTTTTTCCCAAAGGGGTTGTAGGAACAATCATCTCATTTTCATCGCCTCGTCCCGCTCCGCAAACACAATTATCTGAAAACAAAATGAGGCGGCTTGGTGGTAAACTAGAAAGAATTTTGCATATTTTCTCTACTTGCAGAACATTTTTAGTGTACAACTTTATAAAATTAGAGTCTCCAATATTACGCTCATAATCGCTATAAAAGACCGTCACTGGTGAAAACTGTTCTAACAAACGACCAAGATCTTCCATATCTTTTATCGCGACCAAATCAACCGATTTATAACGCTCTTCTTCATAAAAAGACGGCTTAGAAAACGTAATAAAAACAATGGGGGTACGGTGTTGGTATTCCGTAAAGAAATGTAGTAAGTAATGTGTTAACCAGTTGTCATTTCCAACAATGACAATGGGGCGTGTTTGCTGTTCCCAAAACTCTGCGGTTTTCACATATTCAAGTTCGCTAGCCACTTCTTCAAGTTTGTAGCAAACATGTTGTAACCGGTGATCACTTAGCGTATTTTTTACAAAAAAAGTCATTGAACTACCTGAAGATTTAAACGCGGTATGGTTGTAAATTACTCGTTGTCACTTTTTTCTTCTGTGTTGTTATCTTCGTTGTCACTTTTGTTTTCGGTGTTGTTATCTTCATTGTCACTTTTGTCTTGTACGTCATCAGGAACTACAGCATTATTTTTTTGAAGATCAGTTGTCTCTGGTATAATAGTATCCATTGCAGGTGCAACGTACCGCTTTGCTTCGTCTTCAGGAGTTAGAATTTCTGCTTCTTCGGCGCTAAAACTTTTGCCTTGGTACTTTTGCTGTACGTGATTCCACTTTTCTTCCAAACTATTTTTAAAATCTTCATTATTTACCAAGTAAGGATACACATCGATATCACCATTGGCAAAACTCAGACGCTGGTATCGCAAGAAGAAAAATTTAGAAATAGACTTTGTTGTGCGTAAATGACGAAGAGGATATGCCTTTTTCTTTCCTAAAAATAAAATATCGTTATGGATGCACAGAGGTTTTGGAAACCATGGGAACCATAAAATTGTCAAAACGGGTAAAAAACAAAACAAAAATGCAATAAACGGGTAACTTAATAAAATAAAAGCTGGTATCAGAAGTACACCACCGACAATGACAGAAACCCATGTGTCTTCCGCAATGTTTTCTTTTTTGTCATTTACTTTTTTACGACGATAAATAAAATAAACAATAGGAATAATTAGTAATAGAAAAGACATGAACAGAGAATAGGCAGTACAAAAAATAAACGCAAATAGATAGCGTAAAAACCGCAAGATAACTTTTGGGTATTTGTACCAGGTTTGAGATAATGCGGGAACTTTTTTTTTCTCTAACATTTCGCTCACCTCTTCAAAACCTTTAAATGTAGAGTTTATACTAATCGGTTTTGAGTTAGGACGATGAAGATAAATCCCCCGATAACGAAGTGGTGTAAAAGGAATACCAATGGGACCCCATGAGCTGTATGACTGAAAATCTTTCCAAGAAATATTTTCGTTTCCATAACTAATTCCAGAGGTTTGGCCGGCAAGATTAAGGGCCATAGGTTTACGCATATACCACCGAATCTCAGCCATCATACAACCAATGGTAAAAAGTATTGGTATTAAAGAGTAAAACTGTGAAAGATAAAGTAGTATAATAATTGAAAAAATTACAATAGTACCATTAAAAAAAAACCTCATGGTAAGAGGGTTGTATCCTATACGAATGCTTAAGGATTCTTCAGTCACAGTAATACCTCCGCTTATTGGACTCCAAATTTATTTCACTAGGAGTTAAAAAGACATTGCTATGGCGATTATTTGTTGTAAAATTTTAGTATGGGATGTAATAACATCCTAGTCACCTCAAAATTTTATACCAAAATATCAAATTTAAACAAGTTAAATTTATTAATGATAACGGTTATTTTCATATGAATACTTCTCTACTTCACCAAGAAATACATGGTTATTTTGTCGATCGCTTAGAAAAACAAGATGACCAAGGAACTACTTACTACGGTTTTGATGTGGATGATAGCTACCCCGTAGCCATAAAAACTATAAATTTTATTTCAGACGATCATTTTCATCATCTTGCAAAACTCAAAGATTTATCACACAACAATTTGACAAACGTGCACGAAGTAGAAATATGGGAGGATGATAGTTTAATCATCATACGCGACTGGGTGGATAGCAAGAGTTTACACCAAGTTCTACAGGAAAAAAGCTATAGCTTACTCGAAAGCATCAATATACTCAAAAATAATCTGTTGGGTATTAGCTATCTACACAAACAAGATTATTTTCATGGTAATCTCACTTTGCACAATATCTTTGAATGGGAGTCAAACAGTATATTACTCACAGATTTTGGTCTGCGCTGTACAGAGGATTATGCCTTTCAAGATGATATTAATTTTCTACACAAACTTTTCTACAAACTTATTGTTGGTGATCCTGATGTCGAAGAATTTGATGATATTCTTTTAGAGAAAAAGTTATCAGAGCATATCCCCATGGAAAAAGTAGAGTCGCGCATTACGGTAATGAAGTACTATGAAAACTTAAAAGATATGGTTTTCAAAGATATGCGCAGCGCGCTAATTGATTTACAACCGGTTATTGGCTGCGTATACGATTTGCAAGAAAATGACGACTCTGACAACGGGCAAAAAATAGAAACAGGTAAACTTCGTAGAACAAGAACCCTTAAAAAAGTAGGTCGGACATCGACATTAAAGAAAATGCAACGAACAGGGGTAATGCCTCAAATAGAAAGTACGCGAAAACGCAAACGCAAAGATTACGGCATACAACGTAACAAAGAAGAGTCGTCAGGAATACTGGAAAACAGCGCCAGTGATTTAGAACTCAGCAAGAAAAAAACCGTTTCGTTAAACAATGACAGTGCCGAATGGGAAGAGTACACCAAGGAAGTTAACGAAGAAGACGACTTTCCAGACTTTCGTCTATCCACAGAGGTTTCAAGTCCTCTAGACCCAGAGGTTGTATCAAAAGCCATCGGTGATTTGAATGAACCGGCAGAGGAAAGTCCACAAGAGACTTCTGAGCAACAAAAATTTGTGGATGAGGACTTCTCCGAGTTTCAGCTCTCGTCACAAGCAACACAGCAACTTCCGCAACAAAAAAAGTTTGATGACGAAGACTTTTCGGAATTCCGTCTTTCGACAGAGAAGAATAGTGTTGCCGAGTTGTCTGCTGTAGAAGAGGAAGAACCACAATCTTCTCCCGAAGAGGCAAAGGAAGAAAAACCGTCGAACACCGATGTGGTTTTTGAGGACGCTCAAAGTAAGGACATCAGCTTTAAGCACATCGACTTAAATAAAAATGATGTACCGGTTCAAAACCCAACGACGAAAAAAAGTATCAAAAGCTACATCCCGAATGTTGAAAAACAGCCCAGTCAAACTGCGCAACAAGAAAATGAAAAACCACGCACGGTAAAATTAGACGAAAAAGCAAAATACGAAGTATTACGTCAACACACATCGAATTTATTAAAAGATGTGGACGGCACAGGCACATATGTTATGCCAAAGCCCGTCAAAAAAGAATACCAACGTAAACGTGCTAAGTATGTGTGGTTCTCAGGCATCGCTATTTTTATTATGGCGTTTACCTATATAAAACTGCAGACAGATTTTGACATTCATACAGCGATGAAAGCTGTTTTTGGCAATGGGGGTAACGATCCGAGTCAAACTGTTGACCCAAAAACAAAAGGTTGGTTTGATGAGATCATGCCAAAAGGAATTATAAAAGGTAAGAAAAAAGGCGAGTACTTATGGACCGCTGATCAAAGTATCATGGTATATATTCCGGCAGGTAAGTTTTGGCGTGGATCAAATGCAGGCAAGAAACAAGAACAGCCAGAACGACTTATATTTCTCTCCGCTTACTATATTGATAAGTATGAACTTTCCAACGCGCAATTTCGGCAGTTTGTTGCCCAGACAAAACGAAAATCAACAAAATATTTGTCGCACAAGAAGTTAGGAGAAGATGAGCGTCCTGTGGTGTCCCTAAGTTGGCATGATGCGCATGCATACGCGCAGTGGGCAAAAAAACGCTTACCGACGGAAGCAGAATGGGAAAAAGCCGCAAAGGGAGGTATTAAAATATCTCGTTACCAAGAAGGTCACTTTATGACGATAGACAACACGATTGCCAAGAGAGTATATCCGTGGGGAAATCGTTATAAAAAAAATAATGCCAATATGCGTAAGAAAAAAGGTGGACCTTCTTTTGTGAGCTCTTTTTTGACAGGACGCTCTCCTTATGGTTGTCATAATATGTTAGGTAATGTTTGGGAGTGGTGTGCAGATTACTATCAAACCGGATATTACAATTCATCTCCGATAAAAGATCCACAAGGGCCAGAGAAAAAAATGAAATACCGCGTTTGTCGCGGAGGAGCTTGGAGCTCAAACAAAGTATATACTTTTACTAGACGTGGTTTACAACCAGAGCAGACTAAAGTATATGTGGGGGCACGATTTGTCGTGACAGGAACCAAGAATGAATAACTACCATGCTCATACTAAGGATTTACGCTGCGAACTTAAACAAACAATTGACAACAACATCCTAAAAGAGTTACACAAAAAAAAGTGGTGGAAACATTTTGCCATTCTATTCAAACAGCTTGGTATCCTCATTCTTTGTTGCTGGGGAATTCTCACATACGACAACGCCGTGGTGTGGTTTCCATGTTCCATCGTTATTGGATTTGTTACCTTTGCGTGGAACCCAATGCTCCACGAAGTTATTCATGGCTGTGTATTTCAAAAACAGCGCCCTATTCTAGAAAATATACTTGGTTACTTTTATGCGAACATGGGTGGCCTGTGCAAAACGCAATTTACCCGATGGCACTTAAAACATCACAGTGAACTAGGCTCCTTTGAAGAAGATCCTAAACGCGCATATCTAACTCCTAAGGTGATCACTCGTTGGTACAAATTTCTGTACCTAACCCCAGCATTGTTTTTGATTTACTTTAAAGCAGCTGGTAAAGAAACAAAGAGTTACCCTTGTGATGTACAAAAAAAAATCCTTTGGGAGAAAATAGTTTTATTTTCTTTTCATTTGCTAATTTTTCTAGGAATTACTTTCGTTATAAGTTTTAGCCATGCATTAAAACTACACATAATTCCTTACGTATTTGTGTTTCCAATCGCATTTACAATCAATAGATTGGGACAACATTATGCGATAGACCCTAACGACCCAGCACATTGGACAACTTTAATACAGTCCAATTTTGTTACCAATAATATTTTTGCATATTCAAATTTGCATTTAGAGCACCATTATTTTCCGCGCGTTCCCTGTTACAATTTACCTAAATTGCAAAGTTGTCTCGAACCCTTATACCAAAAACACAAGATAAAATCGAAAAAGTACAGTTGGCTTTTATATCAGTGGTTTATACTAAATCAGGAACCCCATACAAACTGGGACAACAATCAACCTGTAAAAAACCATCATTTCCCACATAAAAAACAGTTGAAAAACGCGAAAATATGAATTATCTTAATCTGTTTAGAATATGAAGTAAATCGATACAGTCTTTATCCTTTATAACTTGATCTACAAATGTAGATGTGGTTAGAAAAACACACTGAAAATTAAACCATGGTAAAATTTGCCTCTATTAGCCGCCGCAAAGAAAGCTAGGATAAAATAGCTCAAGGAGAATTTTATGAGTTTAGAACAAGATCTAAAACGTTTACGCGATGAGCGACAACAAAAATTCAATGAAGAAGATTGGGAAGGTGCCCTTCAAATTCACGACCAAATTTTAGAATTAAGTCCATCGCCTCTGCGTTATGCAAATAGAGGTTCCATTCTTTACAGACTAGGACGTATAGAAGAAGCAATTGGAGCTTATCGCAAAGCCCTAGAATTAGATCCTAGCCTGAAACGCGCCAAAGCTGATTTAGAAAGACTTGAAGGCCAATTAAAAGAGCAGAAAAAAGAGCCACAACAGCCAAAAGAAACAAATTTACCACTACCTAACCAAAATAATAAAATTCCGCAATCGCAACAAGAAAAGCTCAACCAACTACGCGATCAAAGGCAGGCGTGTTTACAAAACGAAGACTGGGAAGGTGCTCTACAAAAACACGATGAAATTCTTGCCATAGAGCCTACAGCATTGCGTTATGCCAACAAAGGGTCTATCCTTTATAGGCTAGGACGTCTTTCGGAAGCTGCTGACAGCTATCGCAAATCTTTAGAGCTAGATCCTTCTATGGAGGCCGCCAAGCGCGACCTCGAAAGACTGGAAGCGCAAATGGAAGAAGAAGGTCTTCTCGGAGGCGGCGGAGGAAAACAAAACGAAAAAGAAGTATATGAAAAAATAGAGCGTCTACGCAAACAGCGCCAAGAAAAAGTTGAAAAGGGCTTATGGGAAGAAGCGCTTGCCATTCACGACCAAGTTTTGGCCTTAGAGCCTACAGCATTACGCCATGCAAACCGCGGAGCCTTGCTGTACCGACTAGGAAAACACCACGATGCTATTGCTAGTTACAAAACAGCTTTGGAACTCGATGACTCGTTAGAGCAAGCAAAAGAAGCTATTACACACCTAGAAGGTTTACTAGAAGAAGAGTCACTCCTTGCAGGTTCCGAAAACGAAGGAGACATTGCCCAAGAAGAACTCGCGCAAAAAATTGCTGAATATCGCGATCAACGCCAAGTTTTTATCAAAGAAAAAAATTGGGAAAAAGCCCTAGAAATGCACGACAAAATTATCGAGTTGGAGCCAACAGCTTTGCGTTACGTCAATAGAGGAGCGATGTTATATCGCATGAAAAAGTTACATGAAGCTATTGATGCACATAAAAAAGCTCTAGAAATGGACCCTTCACTTGAAAATGCGAAAAAAGACATCGCACGAATGGAAAAAGAGTTAGAAAAGAAACGCAATGCCGCACAAGAAGAAACAATTACTCCACTTGTGGATAATGAAGTCGACCAAAAAGAAATAGAAGAAAAATTAGAACAACTCAAGGCTAGACGTCAGGAACAAATAGAACTCAATAACTGGGAAAAAGCTTTACAATATCAAAATGAAATTATCCAGTTAGAGCCCAACGCTCTGCGTTACACAAATAAAGGATCTATGTTATATCGACTAGGTAAAGTAAATGAAGCGATATTATGTTACCGCAAAGCCCTAGAGCTTGATCCTGAATTAGAGCGCGCAACTAGCGATCTAGAAAGACTCAAAGAAAACGAGATGGACCGCTTACGCGAAGAACGTCAAATTCAAATGGAAGAGGAAAACTGGGGACAAGCACTCTATCTACATGATATAATTTTAGCATTAGAAACAACAGCACTGCGTATGGCAAACCGCGGATCCATTCTTTATCGCATGAACCGCTTCCAAGAAGCCATGGAAAGTTATAACAAGGCCCTAGCATTAGACCCTCATTTAGAAAAAGCCAAAGAAGACATCGCGCGTTTACAAGAAGAAATGAACCAACCACAAGAGCTTTCTGCAATTCCCGAAGAATTTGAAGAAGTAGAGGAAGACGAAGAATTTTTTGATGCCGTTCCAGTCGACGAAGCCGAAGAAATGGAACAAATGGATGAATTCTCCGTGGAAGAAGAGGTACTAAGTAGCTTACCTGTTAGTGTATTAGAAGGGCACAAAGGCGAAGTTACAGATATACAAATAGTGCCTAATACCTCCACTCTCATCACTGCAAGTAAGGACAAAACAATAAAAATATGGGACATTGACAGTAAAGAATGCATCCGAACACTTGAAGGTCATGATGATTGGGTACGCTTTCTAACACTCAGCCCCGACGGTTCACGCCTTTTTTCATGCAGCGATGATTGGAATGTTCGCGCATGGAATTTTGAATCTGGACAGTGCGAATACATATTAGAAGGCCACACGATGCCTGTACTACATGTCTCAACTTCACCAAGTCACCGTTTCTTGTTCTCTACTAGTCGTGACAGAACAATCAAGATTTGGGACTACCAAAACGGAAAATTACTTTCTACCTTAGAAGGACATGAAGACTGGGTTAATTACTTTATTCCCACCCCGGATGGAAATAAAGCGATCTCATCGAGCTTAGACGGAGACATTCGTATCTGGAACGTTTTAGGTTGGCGTTGTACTAATACTCTAAAAGGCCACCAAGGCTGGATTGAATTTTTGTACTTAGTTCAAGACGGCAGTAAAATTGTATCTGGTAGTAGCGATAATACCATAAAAGTATGGAATTTTTCCGAAGGAACCGAAGAAAAATCGATTTCGACCAATACAGCACTTACAGACATGATTCTAACTAAAGATGGTACGAAAGCAATTACCGCGACAAAAGACAATACTATTCGCATTTGGGATTTAAACTCAGGTGAATGTACAAAAATAATACGCGATCAAAATTCAATTACGGCAAAGCTTACTCTCATTAACAACGATGAGTATATAGTGTCCTCATCTTTAAAGGGAGATATTAGTATTTGGTGTATGGCTTCCGGTGCCAAAATTGCACAGTTTGATGATAATACAGTTACCAATAAATTCACGATCATTCCAAATAAAAACCTACTAATAGGCGCTTGCCGCGATGCGACAATAAAAATTTGGAATACCGAAAAATGCTAATGTAGGAGTTAACATGCGTATAGTTATAGGATTCATCCTTGTACTTCTAGTAGGATGTTCAGATTCTTTAGAACAAAAAGCCAAAGAAGCTGTTAAGCAAAAAAAATATCTCAAAGCACACTCGCTTTATAAACGTGCCATAGCCAATAAACCGAGAAAAGAAAAGCTATATACTGGCCTACAAGAGACAATAGCACTCGTCATTCATCAGGGTGTCAAACACATCAAAGAGAATAAATTTAACGAAGCGATAAATACCTTAAACCCTGTCGCTTTAGACAAAGAATACCCTTCTGTAGACGCTAAGGTGGGACTAGGCATAGCATATTTAAACAGCTATAAGATGAATAAAGAAAATATTTTCCGTGGTTTTCTATTGTTCATGTCTGCTCTAAAGCAATCAAAAATGCGTATTCCCATGACGGGCATACATAAAGATATCTTAGCATGGCTTGTTGAAAAAGGTTTGTCAAAAGAAGATATCCTACACTACAACTTTCGCAAAACCTATGATGTAGGCACTGTTTATCGTCAATTTTTGTTCTACAACATCGTGCAAGAAATTATGAAACAAAAAAGCGCACCACGTCCAGAGTTTCTCGCACAAGAACAAGATGAAAAAATATTGCATTTACATAATTTATTGGTGTGGTGCGTTCACAATATGAAAGTCGTCTCTCCACAAAACAAATATTGTGCACCCGTCAGTAGCGCCTGGAACATATTACGCGGTTATGGTTCAAAGGAACAACGCGATGTGTGTTTCGCTTTTTTATGCCAACAGCTAAAACTACCTTGCTATTTTCTACAAGCAAATGGCACCATTTATCCAATAGTGAAGGTCAATGATAAATGGATTTGTATTGATTTTTCAAGCCATAGTTTTTTACTTCACGAAAAAAACTACACATTTTCGCTACCGCAACTTCTAAAAACACTAAAGGCAAACGAAACGGGTAAAATTTGGTTGGTTTTCCCACCGCGTAGTATTGTTCCGCGCATGTCGATTTTAACAAGATTGCATTTGTTTTACAAAATTGAGTCTCCCGAATTTTACTATGACATCAATCAACATGCAACGAGAGTCTACAAAGATTTGGGTACGGAGTTTTCGGTGGCTAACGTACAAAACCTTATTACAAATAGTGACAAACTCAATGTGCAAATCTATGAAAAACCCATCGAAATATGGAGTAAATACAATCACAATAAAGACGAAAAATTCATAAAAAATTGGCAGGATAAGGCACCTATCGATGGTATGACAATACAAATGATTCTGTTATCTGTCACTGGGCAAAAATTTTACACAAAGAACTTTATCGAAGAGATAAAAAAACCGAAGAATGAAGAATTTTTCTTATACTACAATGCCTGGGGTTTAAAAAACATTGGTGAAATTGACGCGGCACAAAAAAAGTTTCTTCTCTATCTAGAAAAATATAAAGGTGGCTTTTGGGAAGAAAATGTCAAAATGCATTTAGGACAAATTGATTTTTGGCAAGAAAAACAGGAAAGTACCTATTACAAAGAAACATTTCTCAAAGATAGCTACTTCGTCAAATAACCATGTCACACTTTTTCGTAGAAAAACAGCCTCAAGATCAAGACAACCAAATTACCATAGAAGGTCCTGAGGCTAATCATATAATAAACGCCCGACGCGCACAAATAGGAGAGGAAATAAAGCTATTTGATAAGAGCGCTCACTGCTACCACGGTAAAATTATTTCCATTGCGAAAAAAAAAGTTTGTGTAGAGATTGTGTCTCGCTATGTTAATGAAAGTACATTTCCCATCAAATTAAACTTAGCCCAAGCATTGGTAAAAAGCAAAAAATGGGACATGATTCTACAAACTTCAATGGAACTCGGTTTGCAAACCCTGACACCGATGATGAGCGAACGAGTTGCTGCTGGAATCAATACCGCTGGGCGACGAGAGAGATGGTCCAAAGTTATACTCGCGGCGGCCAAACAAAGCGAAAGGCCATATTTACTTGATATAAAAGAAATGCAGACGTTTTCTGACATTCTGCAAGATAGTTCACCAACATTAGTCGCACACACAGATCCACAAATTCCTTCTATGCACACCGTCCTCAAATCTTTAGAAAATGTCGATAAACTGACGGTAATCATCGGTCCAGAAGGAGGCTTTAGCAATAGTGAAATACAACAAGCGCAACAACATGGAGCTAAACTTTTTTCTTTAGGGAAACAAATTTTGCGTGCAGAAACCGCCACAGCAGCAATTATAGCCAACATTCATTTTTATTTTTCATAAGTAAATGTTAGAAAAATTCCAAAAAAACCTCACCCTGTATAAGATGGCGTTCCACAGTAAAATGTTACTAGACCGCTACCCTTCGCTATATATAAATACACTAAAGTTCCATCGTCGTGGTAAAGAATCCTACCACGATGTGGTAAATAACAATACAGATTTAGTGATAGATGGCTATCCACGTTCAGCAAACAGTTTTGCATTGGCTGCCTTTCGCCTTGCACAAACGACAGATTACAAAGTAGCAACCCACGTCCATACTTCTTCACAAATAGCCATTGCTTGCCGCAGCGACATTCCCACTTTGGTACTCATCCGCCCCCCGCGCGATGCCGTAGTATCACACAAGAGCCTTTCACTAGAAGTGAATAATGGAGATCTCCACGTTAAAAATATTCCATTGTCGTTGTATTTAAAGGCATATATCCAATTCTACACTTTAATCTATCCCTACCGCGACAAATTTGTTTTGGGCAAATTTGAGCAAGTTACCAGTAATTTTTCGGTTGTCATCGAGGAAATAAACCATAAATTTAACACAAAATTTGCTGTATTTGATCACAATGCACAGAATGTGGAGAAAATATTTAACTCCAGCGGATTTCATCTGAGCCCATCAAAAAAAAGGAATTCTTACAAGAAAGACGTTTATAAAGAGTTGGATCGTTTTCCTAAATTGTTAGAAAAAGCGCAACAAGTTTATGATCAGTACCTCTAAATAGGGCTGTAATTCCTAGAGAGAAACACATGAAATTTATAACCATTGTTATTTGTTTATTTAGTTTTGTTGTAGCGCAAAACATCGATTTCAAGATGGAAGAGGATAAGAGAAATAACACGACGTGGACATTTCGTTATCCACAAAAAGTATCAGGAACATATACATGTCGTTTGATATTTAACAATAAAAACGAAATTGTCAATAGTCGTTTGTGGTTACAATTCCATCAGCGTCATTTTTCATACGTATACACCAGCAAAAGCCGTAAAATTCTAAAAGGTAAGTATACTCTTGAAATTTTAAAAAGCCCAAATAGTGATACGCAGTCTATACCACAAAAATATCATTTTTATATTGGTGCACCACCAGAAATTGCAAAACAACATTATAATTACCTTCACCTATTCCTCTTACTTGACAAAGAAAACGAATGGTGCTCCACCCTACGCAAAGAAAGATCTGATTTAATAGCAAAAAATCCCAAGGAAAACACCATCGAAGAATGGTATAGAAAAAACATAGAAAAACTAAACGATTGGAGACAAAAAACCAACAAGTTTTTTTCTCCCAATACGATTGTTACCTATGATTTATTTGTGCAGCAAAGTACTCTCTCGCTATTAAAGACTTACCAAGAAATTATGGATATGCATAAACGGTGGCTTTTATCAGGCGGGGATTTAACAAAATTATCACCTCAATTTACGAACATTTTAATGAATCTAGAGAAACAGGTGACTACATTACATCAACAAATTCGTACTCACATACTACAGTTCAACAAAAAGGATATAGGTAATTTACTAAAACAAATTGCACAGATCGAATCTCTAGAACCGATAGATCATTGGAAAATCGAACTACAAATACACCAATTAATTTTAACAAACAATCAATATCCCAAAGTTGCGAATTCTCTACAAAAAATAGAACGTGTATTACGTGAAATAAACGATCGGCTAACGCAAAAAAATGTACAAAAAATAAAAACCTTAATTTCCCAAACACAAAAGATCATTGAGACGAATTCATTCGAAAAAAATAACAACGACAAAATTTATGTAGCAAACCTGTTACAACAAGTATCAACCGAAAAAGGGTTAGACCAAATAACAGACAAACAACTTGAAGCCACAGAAAAAAAATTACTACTGATGAAAGAACATAAATGTCATCGTTTATTGACGGGTTTAGTTTACTGGATTAAAGTATACAAAATGTATAAAAAGCAAAATCCACAAAAGGAAATACATTTGAAAAAAACGCAACTCAGCATTCAACTCATTGTTGTAGAACTAAAAAAATGTATAAAAGAGTCTCAGTAAAAAAGTCATTCTCTAAATTCCACATAAATACGTCTTTTCAATTTTTTTTCCACCTTATCATCAAGCGTTTCTAGAATACTTTGGAAATTAAATAGCGCAATTTGAAACGATAGATTTTCTTTTTCTGAATCAATAGCGAGAGAGTCCAACTGTTTTAGTAAATTTTTTAATTGAATGATAGGTTTGACAAAAACAAACGTATCTTTGTTCAGTCTATTTTGTAGAAAACGAATTTCGCTCTCGGGCTTTTTTCCTGTCTCTTTCCATTTGTGGTATACAGAACTTATTCTTTGCGAAAATGCTTTTAATTTATTGATTTGATTACGACGTAATTGCTGTATTTGCCATAGACTTCCTATTTGAACCCACCTAGTCCAAGTATATGGCTTTTGTAAGCCTAAAAAATAACGTAAAAAATCACTTTGTAGTTGTGGCAAAATATTTACCTGTAAACGATAAAAACCAGGCTCTACTTTTTTATGTAACAAAAACTTCGTTTTAAATTTTTGCGATTCGCAGCAAGAGGTGATCACATCAGCATATTTTTCTCCTGAGATGGATGTTAATAAACTCACAACTCTCAAAGGCATTGATTTAGGTAGTTTCTGAAGTTGAATAGACCATGCAACAGATAAGTTCTTTTGATACTCTATATTAAAGCCTGAGACAAAAATACGGACTGGGGAAATACTTCCAACGTGACAACTCTTTTGCAAAACATCTGCTTGGGCTTTTTTTAAGACGAATTTTCCCCATTTAACCGTTGTGGGCAATTTCCGTTGTACTATTTGCTGTTGAGTATTTTTCTTACCACTTTCATCCTGAGAACGCTTTGTTGGTTTCTCTGAAGAAAAGTTTTTAACAAATCTTCGTTGTGGTGGTGTATTCATCTTGTGAAAAGTAAATAGCAAAGCAATGGCAAATAAACTATATAAAATCACTGTAACTCTAATAAAACTAAATAGAACAGGTCTTTTTCGTTGTATACTAGCCACTTGTTTGTTCTGTTTCGCTTTACTAGAAATACCGTCAATTAAAGTATAAACAATCTGCTTACCTACCAATTTTGATTCTATTAATAAGGCATCAAAAGAATAACCAATCCCTAATGAATTCATCATAATCAAAATACGCAAAGCCGTTTGTACTTGTTTATGTGACAATATCTCAAACGAACAAAGTTTTTCCGCGAGAAGAAGTTCTACTTTATTTATTTCGTAGGGTTTCTCGGTCGTGTGTATCGTTTTCCCATGTACTTTTTGCAATATTTTATATTGATGCTGGCGTATAAACTTATTTTGGTATATATAATTAGAAACACACGGTATTTCCGATTTTTTGCAAAAACTTAAAAAAATATCTAACATTTGTTCTCTTGATACAAATTCTAAATGAATCGCCTCCCGCATACGCGCTAGGTCGGTTGTCAACTGTATCGAGTAGTGCTTCTTTGCTATTGTTGGATATGAAGAGACTTCTTTATTTATCTTTTGCATTTTTTGCAGACGAAGATTCATTTTCTCTTTTTCTTTTTCGCTATTTTTCGTCCGCTCATTATTTTCAACTTGCTGGTCAATCACCTTGCGAATACGATTCATAATTTGATCTGTATTCGAGATCTTTGTCTGGCTAGGTTTACCTTGCCGTACAGGCTCTAATTCTTGTTTTTCACGAAGAGAGGACTCGATATACCCAGTATTGATTACATCCCCATCCACAACATATTTTTTGTGAATCTCCGGGAAAATACGCGTTTGCAACCAAAAAGTTTTCATAAAAAATTCCTATTTGAATTCGTAGTTGAAAAAGTCAATCTTTGATCGATAAGCAAATTCAATTAACGCGACAGCTCCCCCTTGAAAAAGAGGTTCTCCAATATTTTTCTTAAAACGAATGTGTTTTTCTCCTTGCGGCACAGGTTGTGCAAAGGTACCCGTGACATTAGGTTCCAAACCTTTCATATACTTATAGTATTCGGTTAAAATATTTTGGAATGTCTGTCCACTTTTTGTAAATTCACTTGTGGGCATCGCCTCACCAAAGCTCATCACATCTTGATCCAATTTAAATTCCTCAGTCCCGTCTGCATTTTTCAATGTGACTTGTACCTGTTTGTGGTAATGATCTTCATGATGAAATGAAAATGCAATATTCGTTTCCGCATTTAAATCCAACAGAGATTCAAACTCATTGGGAAGCGGCGTTTCGGGAGAGGTAAAGAAGTGCCATAACTCCTCAAGTGTAATATCTCCTGTAATTTCGCTATTTCCTACAAGCGGAGGGTTTTCAACGTGTTGCGTTTTGTGTATTTTAGTATGAATAGGTTCTTTCCCATTCTCGTCCGTCGATTTTACTTTAAAAAGTCCGTATATTTCTTCTGAAGGCAATTGTCGTGAAGGGTTAAAATCTAACGTGCTAGCCCAGTCGATATTTGGAGTTACGCGCAAATCATCAACAGTTGCTTGCGGAGATTTACTGCGTCCAGCACTCCCTACATAAAAACGATTTTCATTTACCAAATCATCCGCTAGAGGTTCAAATGCACCATTAGATAATTTTCCTTGAGGAGTTTGACTATTTTGTGGGTGCGGAAAATTTTCACTAAAAGCGACTCTGTTTGGCAAAAGTTTGTTATTGTCATCATAAAAATTTCCGTGGATAGCGATAGCTGAATTGCCATTTATTCCGGTAAAATTTGTCAGCGTATTACCATCCTTCCAACGTATAGAAATATGATAATTTTCATGAGCACGTACACCTTGGTTTACGAGTGGATTAACAACAATACCTTGTACAGACTCCACATTTTTGTATGGCATAAGTAAAGGGTGAACTGCCACGGCTGTATTACTTTTTTTATCTTTACAAAAGAATTTTGAATGGACAATTAGCTCAAGCCTGCGCAATAAATTTGCAGGATTATTATCCACAGTGGTAATTTTCACCTTAACTTCTTTTTGCACCCCCACAAGGAATTTATTACCACTAAGAACATCAGTTATTTCAAAAGCCGTATTCACAAAGAAAAGTGTACGTGGTGCTTCATCATTCCACTCTCGGTTAAATTTTAACCAGAACATTATGCTGCCGCGATTTGCATCTCCAGAAATAGGAATTATATTGGGAAAATCTATCAAAGCAGGAAAATTACTATCCTGACTAGGATTATCAAAAGCAGGATTTTCACTTTGCCTAGAAAGATAATATAAATCTTTGCCACTATCTTCCTTTCGCAAAATGATTCCATCTGTTGCTAAATCCGAGGCGAGTTGCTTCACTGTAGTAATTTCGATACCTTTATTTATAGAGACAACTGTTTCCTCTTGCCCTTCTTCGGGAACTGGATTTGGTAATATCTCAACAATAGTACCATCTGGTAATTGTCTTGTAATCGTACCATCAGGGGACTCTTTCTCAATAGTGCCATCTGGAAATTCTCTTTTGATAGAACCATCTGGCAATTCATGTACGATCGTGCCGTCCGCGAGTGCTTTTACAATCGTACCATCCGGCAATGTTTTTTGTTCTATGACCTCTTCATTGGAAGGTTTTGTTTCAGTAACCTCAATCTCTTTTTTTATCACAATGACCTCGGGAACAACCTGTCCCCCCTGATCAACAGCAATCGCTTTACTTCCATTTGCCTGTGGCTGTTCCGCTTTATTTGCGTTCACAGTACTGTTACAATCTGCGCGAAATAGATAGTTACCACCTTCGGTTACAGGCTCGTCTATTCCATCATACCCTGTTGTGGATTCAAACCATAGAGGTTTGACTCCACCTATATTTGAACTGGAGTTTTGTATTGCTTCCTTATTATCTTGTACATTATTTCCGGAAGTAAAAGCGCTTAGATTTACACGTTCTTGTTGATTTTTGTGAATAGCATTTTCTTCAAACTGTTTCTGATTTTTAAAGTGAACAACTCTATAGACTTTTGTCAACGTCGTTAACTCTGACTCGATAAAATCGCCGGCATGCACCAATTTGGCTTGAGAAGTAATTTCAAATTCTCCTGTGGGAAAAAAACAAAATTCTGTGGTGAAATATTCTAAATCTGCTTTATTGACAAATTGATAGAGGTGACTGTCGGGGTTGAGATATTTTAATGAAACAAACGGTGCGGCATTGGCCTTGACAATATTTTTCTTGGTGAATGTATGCGAAGAAAAAATATTGTCCCCTTCTACCCTAAGAAAATCGTCAAACTCATTCCAGTCTTTGAAAAAACTTTGCTCACGATGTAAACATATCCTATTTGCAAGAATAATCGCTTCTTCTCTACTAATCTCAGCATTAAACTCGCCACTACACTTTAATCCCATAAAAATGGCCACAAGAACCGGCCAAGAAGCACTATTCAAATTTATGGGACTGCGGTGTACGGTTTCAAATGTATCCTCTTTGTTCACAATAGGAAAATACATCATATGATACATTTCATTTTGCTGTAATTCATTTATGGACGGAAATGTGGTCAAATAATCCTTTATTATTTCAAAATCTTCTTGAAGAATGGTATTGGTTCCATCACTAATACCAATCATTTCATTTTTGTCATGGAAACCACTTTTGGGGCGTTGTTTCACAATAGTCTGGCCAAGACCTTTTAATGGCCCAAGTTTATCACCATAGACATCTTTATAAGGAGAGCGAAGAGCTACCGCCATACTGAGGTTGTCTAATATTTGTCCTAAAAATTTATCATCCATGTTTAAATTAATTTGCGATGTCGTGTCCAATACTTTGAGTGAGCAAAACTTATTATTTTCGGGCATATAGCTTACTTTATGACCCAAAACATCCTCAGCAATATCATTTGTTGACTCAAGAAAAAAAGATAACGCATTGCTAGAACAATTCTGTAACTGGGAAAGACTAGCCCCCGCTGCGGTAAAATCCTCAGCATATTTCGTATGCTCATATTCAGGATTACCAACTGTATCTTCGTCGGGATATCTTCCTAACCAATTGCAACTGTAAATATCTTTTGTCGCGCCTTCTATAATACGAGCAATGGCGTACTCTATACCTTGTTGTGCCGCATTATTAACAGTATATCTGTCAACATAATTGCTAGACACATTTCGTTCCGAAATAGACAACTTGACAAAACTCACTGCTGATACACTCAAAAACATCATAGTTGTCAAAACAGTAATCATGGCAAATGCCGATTTTTTTTTATACTGAATCACCTTATCATTCCCCCGTTACTTACCTGTAATTGCATACAATTTACTCGTATTATTTGTACCAGACACATAGATTGTGTTATTGGAAAAAACAGGTGACGATTGGGTATAGCCAATCGCTTTTTTCCAAATTTCTTTACCTCGGATAGCGTCTATACAATAAATATTTTCGTCCGTACTCGTAACATACACAACGTTATCAACAAAGATAGGAGAAGAATATATAGCCCCTTTTGTTTGGAATTTCCAAATTTGTTTGCCTTGATGATCTACCGAATAAAGGGCACCATCAACACTTGAAGCGAAAACGCGACTTCTGGCAAACGCTATGCCTGATATACTTTTTTGCGATAACAAAGCTTGCCATTTTTTCTGTTGTTGCGTCGCATCTATACAGTGAATTTTGCCGCTTTTTGTTGTCACGTATAGCAAGTTATCCACCTTTGATATATTCCCATGTATTGAAGAGTCTAATTTTAAATGCCAAATCCTTTTTTTTGGCCTTTTCAAATTTAAAGCGTAGAGGTAACCTGCATTACATCCAACGTATAAGTTTTCTCCATCAATGGTAATCTCGCTAGCTAATTTTCCTTTCAATTTTTCCTTCCAAAATAATTTTTTACTTTTCAAACTAAAAGCGTATATCGCATCATTTATCCCTGCGAAAAGTAAATTTTTGTACACACATGGTGTTGATGTAATATTTCCTTCTTCAGGAGTATTAAACTGATATTCAAAATAAAATTTCTTGGCATTAAACATATAAATAGAATTTTGCAAACCAAAGAAAACGAAGTCGTTAAAAACACATGCTGTCGTTGGCTCAACTCCTGGACGAATTCGTTGATTAAAACTCCTTGACGGATTCACTAAATCGAAAACGTGAAAAACCCCCCCTTTTGTTCCAATAAAAACTTTATTGTCATAAATAATGGGGCTAGACTTTATATGAGGGGCCATTTGCTTTTTCCATTTGATATTTTGATATTTGGAAATAGCATCGCCGTAGTATTCTCCTGTACGCTGCAAATTATTGTGATGTATAGAGGCATTCGGATACTTTTTCTTCTGAGGTGTAGACAACGCAATCTTATCCATATCTTTTTGCAATGCATTTATATAATCTTGCAGTTGTACCTTTTCTGTGATGTGCGCATTAATTTCTCTTCGAAGTTTTATCACCTCTTGATCTTGTTGCTGTAATTTTCTTTCAAAATTATTTTTTGCCATTTTGTGTTGTTTATTTAAAGCTTTCACTTGTTTTTCTAATTTTTGGTTTTGTTTTTCATAGTCGGTATTGGTAGTTAAAACCTGTTTGTAGGCACTATTTATTTTCATATTTTGCTGATAGTTATATAAAAGCAAGATCAGCAACAATAAGGTAACGGGCATCGTTATTGCCATCGCTGTCCATAAAGAAAGTTTACTCTTTTGTGTTTTACTACCAACGTTTCGCGCTATACCGGTTCTTTTGTGTAACACTTCTTCTAAAGCATCTGCCATTATTTTTGCATTGGAATATCTACGATCACGTTGCTTTGACATAGCTTTCAAACAAATGTCTTCGATACCTTTTGGAATTGTCGATACTATTTTACTAGGGCGCATCGGTTCTTGAGAGTTTACCTTCTGCATAACATCAAGAACATTACTTCCACGAAAAGGAACTTGACCAGTTAAAAGTTTATAAAAAGTAACTCCCAGAGAATAAATATCCGTCCGGTAATCGAGTTGTTTATTACGACCGACGGTTTGTTCCGGAGACATATATGCTGGTGTTCCACTAATATGTCCTGTTTGAGATATTTCACTCCCACCTACCTGTCGCGCAAGTCCAAAATCCATTAAGTATGGCTCACCAGTTTTATCGTCAATCATAATATTTTCAGGTTTTACGTCGCGATGAATAATGTTGTTTTGATGAGCATAATACAACGCATTGGCCATTTTTTTTACTATTTCAATTGATCTTGTTAATGACAAACGTTTATTTTTTTCGACTATTTCTTCGAGATTTTTGCCCTGAACATAATCCATTGTGTAGTAATTCATTCTGTTAAATTCACCAACATCATAAGCACTTGCAATGTTAGGATGACGTAACTTTGCTATGGCCTGAGCCTCGCGAACAAAACGCTTAATATTCTCATCTTTGTTCTTTTGTCCAGAGTATAGAACCTTTAATGCTTGCTCAACTTGTAGCTTCTCATTATAGACCAAATAAACTTTGCCAAAATTCCCTTCACCTAAAGAACGGATAATACGATAGTGATCAATTTTATGTAGGCCTGTGTTATCTGAAGCACCTTTCTTGCTGGAAGCCTCTTTAGTTGCAGAAGAATCCATCATTACTGTTTTTTCAAGTTTTTTTGGGTTATTAGCAAACTTGGATGCGACATTCGCCGTTTCACAAGAATCCATCATCACTGTTTTTGCAAGTGGGTTATTAATAACAAGCGTGGATGCGACATTCGCCGTTTCACAAGAATCCATCATCACTGTTTTTTCAAGTGAGTTATTAGTAACAAACGTGGATTTGACATTCACCTTTTCAGAAGATTTCTCAGTATTCACCTGTTCAAAAGATTGCTCTATCGTAAATCGACCTTGCTCATTCTTCTTTAAAACAAACAAACTGTCTTGCTCTGCGACAAAGTCATGTATTTTTTTGAGTTCTTGCATTTGAGACTCTGACAATAAACTGTCTTCGGCAAGAATTTTTATAATATTAAAATTTACTGATGTATTGTATTTACTCTGTAAAAGACTTATTTCTTCTGAAGATAAAATCGAGTAAATGTTTTTCTTTATCCAGGATGAAAAATCCATGTTATGCCCCACATAATGGTCGATTAAATTCTGAAACTAAAAGTTGAGGATGCTACGGCCTTAAAAATCACAATGGCTTATGAATTATTACAGTGGAGTGATATGAAGTGTTGTGAATTGATAGAGTCGTTGTTGACTGTTAAAGTTAATAATTAGTTGCTAAGTATTTTGGCTAATTTATGAACAGCTTATTGGAGATGAACAAAAGTATTTGAATTATCTTTGTAGTATGTAAATTCAATGTTGTAAAACGCAGAAGAAATTCTTTTCTTACCATTTATTAACTTTCAAGTTAAAAAGCCAACAATATGTGTACACAACACATTTCCAAAAAATTTATCATCATTCCTATCATTACCTACTTTAGTGATCTTTCCATATAGATTATAGAGTACGTTTTCACTAATTTCAACCAATATCAAAAATAAAATCATAACAAAATAAAAACAAAATAAAAACAAAGACATATAATATTGATCAAAAATAAAAAAATTAAGTAAAAAAATAATAGCAAAAAGCATAAACAGACGCTATTGAACCCAGTGTAAACCAATGACTTTTGAGATGCCGTTATAGTATGTTTTCAACATGGGTGGGCTGTTCATTCATTTGGCAGGGTGTCTAGGCGTGTTATGAGGTGGGAAAGTGGTACTGATAATAAAATAAGACTTGCGGTGTGTTACACCGCAAGTCTCATTCGTACAGAGGTAAAAGCGGAACCAGTCGGTTCCGCAAGAGCATTATAATACGTAAGGATTATAACTCTAAGCTTCTTTGCTTTGCTTAGCATGCGTTACTGCTAAAGCAGCGCTGTAGGCAACAAGGCCGAAACCAATTTTGTTGATTGCGTCACCAATGTTGTATACAAGTTGAACACCATCTAGAGCTACTGGAGAGTCGCTGATATATCTTACTGCGAAACCTATTGGGTATATGGCCCAGCCGATTGTGACGAAAGCGATCAAAGAGTTGATTCCAGACTGAATTTCTGGGCTTGAGGAGCTTGCTTCAGATTTTACTGTTGTAAGTAATACGCCTACGATTGCAAGCCAGCATAAACAACTGCTACCAAACATAGCCCATTGTAGAGTTCCTGTTGTTACTTCGCCAATATATCCTAGTAGAATCATGGCTACATCGAAAGCAACTAATTTGTATATTAAGCTCTTTGCACCTTGTCTTATACCAAGCATGGCAGGAAACTTAATGAGCATTAGGGGTGTGGTTATGATCCAGTCGATGTAACGAAATTCTGTTGGAAATGTTTGTCCAGGAACATATGTGTTCTTCATTGCATAGTAGTGGAAAGCCGCAACACCCACTACTAGAGCCGATAAGGTTACAGTTCTTCTATATTCTGGCAATACATTGCCTCTCTCTGCGAGGAAGAATACGAAGGCGGTTCCCATCGCAATGTAACCTACGAAAAAGGTATATTTTACAAGCTCTTGTAACACTGTTGCTTCTGTTATGACATCTGAGAATGCTAAGAAAAAACTCATGAGGTAACTCCTTTAGTGTTTGTTTTTTTGCAGTGAAATTAACATTTATTTAATTATCGGATACTTGGTCAAGGTAATCTTACGTGGTAGCCGAAAGTTAAATTGTCAGTGACGCGGATCAAACAATCAGAAACGATTTATTGCGAGTTTGAGTATCCACAATGCTGATGTTTGTCAGCTCAATATTGTAGATTATCAACTACAACAATGTTGGATCTATTAGACCTGCACCTCCAACAAAAAAGAATATATTCAACAGCGAATAATTCTCATGTAATATATATACCTCAAAAAAAGTCATTTTAATAGCATAAAAAAAATTTTTTTTCAATTTTCTGAAGTAATGACCAAAAACAAAAAACCTTAACATATTAAAAATAAACAACTTATGACCCCAAAATCCTCTCCAAAAAAAATGTAAAACATAGACAACATTTTTATTATATTTTTGTAGAATATATACACGAGATAATGTAGAATATATACTAACAAATAAAATTTACACATACGTATCCATTGTCTATTAACACATCTTGGGGAGAAAAAATGTACGATTTCATCTTTGCAGGCGCAGGGTTGGCAAACACATTGATTGCTTATGAAATAAAAAAAGCAAGGCCTCAAAGTAAGATTTTAATGATCGATCAACGCAAAGAGTTCAAGAGTAACTCGCATACTTGGTCTTTTCATTTAGGAGATCTACCGGCAGAAAGCTTCGAGTCCATAGCCCCGTTTGTAGACTGTAGGTGGGAGAAGTACTCAGTTAACTTTCCGTCTTACACAAGAACGCTGGACCTCGGTTATTGTTCTATACATTCGCATAACTTTTACGAAAAAATGCTAACACATGTCAAAGATAGTTTACAGCTAGATACTCGCATTGTGAGCGTATCAAAAAATACAGTAACACTACAAAACGACTATAAGTTACAAGCGAAATATGTGTTTGATGGTCGCGGTCCACAAAAGCAAAACAAGTCTCTAGGCTATCAAAAATTTGTGGGTTTTGACGTTACTTTGAAAAGTCCGACTCCTCAAATTCCGATGATTATGGACAACTGTTGTTTGCAAAGCGACGGATTTCGTTTTTTCTACACCCTACCATGGTCAGAAAAAACCATGTTAATAGAGAATACTTATTACAGCACCAATCCTAAGCTTAGTTTAGAAAAAGAACGCCAACTTCTTTATGAATATGTACAGCAAAAAGGATGGGAAATACAAAAAATCAATCGTCAAGAATCTGGTGTTCTACCCATTATCGCAAGATATCCATCCCAGGAAAATTTATTTGCCTCGGGGTGGAAAGCCGGTTTTTTCCATCCAACGACAGGCTATTCATTTCCCGTCGCTTACAAGTTTGCACGAGAACTTGCCGCTGCGTGGAATAATGATGAAAATATAGAGAAGTTTTATGCGAATTGGGTGCAAAAAAATAAGCGAAACAAAAGCTTTTTCTTTTTGTTGAATCGATTGCTGTTTAAAGCGCCTCCACAACAACGTTATAGAATACTGGAGAAATTTTATAAGTTACCGCCTGATACAATCAGCAGATTTTATCGCGGCGAAATAATGAAAAGAGATATTGCGCGCATTTTCAGTGGTCGTCCACCGATGTCAATTTCCAAAGCAATGAAATGTTTCTTCGAACATATGATAATTAAACCATTTATGAAAGGTGCATCATGAAAAAAGCAATAGTTATCGGTAGTGGATTTGGAGGATTAGCAGCAGCGATCCGACTTCAGGCGTCTGGTTTCCAAACATCCATATTTGAAAAAAGAGATATCGCGGGTGGTAGAGCATATGTTTACAGAGACAACGGCTTCATTTTTGACGCCGGGCCAACTGTGATAACTGCTCCGCATTGTTTAGAGGAACTTTTTGCCATCGCTGGCAAAAAAATGGAGGACTATGTAGAGCTACTAGATGTAGATCCCATGTACCGTTTACTCTGGGAAGATGGGTTTGTATTCGATTACACAAACGATGAAAAAAGACTCATGGAACAAATTCGTCGCAAATCCCCTAAAGACGTAGACAATTACAAAAGATTCTTAGAATATACGCATCAAGTTTTTGAAGAAGGCTACATAAAGTTAGCGGATGTGCCCTTTCTGAATTGGTGGAGCATGATTCGTGTCACTCCACAATTGACACGTCTGCAATCTTTTAAGTCTACTTATCGTCGTGTATCTGACTTTATTCAAGACCCTCATTTGCGACAAGCATTTAGTTTTAGTGCATTACTAGTAGGCGGAAACCCTTACACAACCTCGTGTATCTATACGCTTATTCATTACATTGAACGAAAATGGGGCGTGTATTTTGCCAAAGGTGGAACCAACCAACTTGTACAAGGTCTCGTGAGGCTTTTTGAAGACATTGGTGGGAAAATATACTACAACAAAGAAATACATGAAATAAAAACCATAAACGGAAAAGTAGACGGCATCCTAACAAAAGATGGTGAAACAGCCCATTGTGACTTTGTTGTTAGCAATGCAGAAATCATGCATACCTATCGCGATCTGCTCAACAAAGAAAAGCGTGTAAACAGAGTACGCAACAAATTAGAAAAGTCGCGTTTTTCCATGTCTTTATTTGTATTGTACTTAGGCCTTGACAGGCAATGGCCCAACCTAGTACATCACAACGTAATGTTTGGATCGCGTTTCAAAGGACTACTCGAAGATATATTTTACGGTAACAAACTTCCTGACGATTTTTCTCTGTACGTACATGCGCCATCCAACACAGACAAGAGCTTGGCGCCACAAGGCGGCGAAGCTTTATACGCCCTTTCACCTGTCCCACATTTAGGTAACGCCAATATTGATTGGGAAAAAATGGCCAGTAAATACGCCGACAGAATAATTGACTATATGGAAGAGCGCTATATGCCTGGGTTAAGAAAATCGATACAAACTCAAAGAGTGTTCACCCCTAACGATTTCAAAAATATTTTGAACTCTCATTTGGGCTCCGTATTTTCATTAGAACCCACATTAACGCAAAGCGCATATTTTAGAGGCCACAATCGCGACCCTCATATCGATGGACTTTACTTAGCCGGTGCTGGTACACATCCTGGAGCTGGTATGCCCGGTGTTATTAATTCGGCAAAAGCAACGGTAGAGGTCATACTACAAGATGCTCATTCATTAAAGGTAGGGTAGAAAAGATGCACAACAACGACAACTTCGCAGACATCATTGCCAAGGGTAGCAAAAGCTTTTCGCTAGCAAGCAAGTTTTTCCCCAAACACCTCCGAAATGACATACATATTTTGTATGCTTGGTGTCGTTATTGCGACGATAAAATAGACAATCAGATTCTTGGGCATTCGAATTCTCAGAAAGAAATTTCGACAAAAGAGGTTTTACAAAACATATATCATAGAACTTTCCAGAATCTGGATGTCTCGATTACATCGCCCGAAAATATTTTTGAGCATTTTTCTGTATTGGTAGGAAAATACAACATACCGCATAAATACATTCGTGATTTTTTAATGGGTATGAAAAGTGATGTTGACGGCAAATCATATCACAGCACAGAAGACTTAATTGAATACTGTTACCAAGTTGCCGGTACTGTCGGAGTGATGATAACGCATATTGTAGGGTGTAGAAACCGCGAGGCTCTAAACTACGCTATTGATTTGGGAATTGCCATGCAACTTACCAATATCGTTAGAGATATTGTTGACGATTTTCAACAGGGAAGGCTATATATTCCTGGTGAGATCATGGATAAACACAACCTACAACCACAAGACATTTTGTCGCCACAACACAGAAAAGAACTTTTTTCCATCGGCAATGAACTTTTATTTCTTGCAGATCAATACTATCAATCTTCGCGCAAGGGAATGAAATTTCTTCATTTTAATGCACGTGTTCCTATTGCAATGGGGTGTGAGATCTACCGAGAAATAGGTCGCGAAATTTACCGTCGCGGCGACAAATCATGGAATAAGAGAACAAAAGTCAGTAAGTTGAGTAAATACTTAAAAGCTTTCAAAGGCCTATCATTGGCCATCAGTATAGAATATCAAAATTTTAAACGTAGTATTGCGCAAAAAAGTTACCGTGAAATCCCAAAGGAATATGAAAAGGTAGATTTATTCGAGCAAGCTCTTTGAGAGTCTCAGCGTCTATGATTGCAAGAAAAGAGGCATTGGTGTGACTGTTATAGACTAACGAAACAAGGTAACCATCCACTTCGTTAGTTCCACGAGGAATAAAGATTGGTTCCCCAGCGTAACAAGCACGGCCAAAATCAAAAAAGCGACATGTCTTTTCATGTACATCTATAGAAACAAGACGCGAACTAGAAAAGTTATCTTTGGAAACTTCTATTCCGTAAACATATCGATGTTCACGACATAAGAAATTTTCATTGATGCGAGGAAGTTCGACTCCTACATCAGACAAAAGTACAGAATCACAATGATCTTTTCCTATGGTAATTCTCGTAAGTTTTCCTGGAGATGCATTTGATTGTTTTCCGTGAAAGAGGTCCTTAACCAACTGCATTCCACTATCGTCGGGGTATACAATGGCATCTACACAAGTAGAACCGTTTTTTTCAAAAGCGTTGGCAACGTGCATAACGAAAAAGCGTTCCATTTCCAAATACTCCACGTTTTTTGAGTGGATATCAAACACGTAAATTTTTGTTTTTTGCTCATTATCCCAAGTACAACAGTCGAAAAGGCTATCTTTATTTTGAACGTATCGCCAAATTTTTTTTCGGTCAATAAAGTATGGACTACAAAAAATGATGATTTTATTTTCACTAACAGCAAAGTCGTGTACAACGTAAGGCTTGTCCATTTTTAAAGACATAACTTTTTTTAGCTTTCGGCCTTTTTTCCACTGCCAGAGATTCAACTTCGGTTTACCCAAGCCAATGCTGGGAGCGAAATACCCGATGTTATAGTAACATTGTTGTGGAACGTGCATGTGGGGATGTGCACCGAAAAAATTCCAAAAAGCTAGTTTTCCACGAAACGTCTCTATGGAAAATTTTTCAAAATTATTGTCCGTACGATAAGGTCTTCCCCCCTCGTACAAAGTAATAATAGAAGATTCATCTAAAAAAATATTGGTATTACTAGGGTTTTTGATTTTTTTACAGAAAGAAAACGGACCAAGTAGCAAAGTTCCAAAACAAGGAAACATTCTCTTGTTCTTCCTGCTTTCTTTGATAAAAGCCGGGGTTTTGACATAACAATTTTGAAATTTAATTTGTTCAGAGGAGAAAGTAAAAGAATAGATCATGCCGTCTCCATCAAACCAATGATCATTTTTTTTACCGGCCACCTCATTTTTCCCAGGTCCGATTCTTAAGAGTGTTCCTTCAATATCCTTAGGAATATCTCCTTCAATCATATTAGGAGAAATGGTAATTTTTTGTTCCTGGTAAATTCCCTCAAAGCCTTTTAACCAAGGCTTTTCAGAAATTTGAGGGAAACAACTATGAGATTCAAAACTTTGATTTTTTATAAGATTTTCCTTAACTAAGTTTCACAAAATTTTAATTACCTTGGTGGTAAGAAAAAGTTTCTCCAGTAAAACCAGACTTACACATTCTTGGACATTATAACATCTTACAAAAGGAACAAAACATGGCAAATATAAAATTACAAACGGTGAATCAATCGCTACAACTTCATGAATATGCAAAAAAAACTCTACCAACGTTCCACAAAGAGATCTACAAATTTATTTGTGAAACAACAAACTACGATTTTTTGCGAAACGCAGCAGTTTACAGCCTAGGTATTGGTTCTGCCAACGCCGCTCAACAGGGAAAACGAATACGACCTATCTTGGGCCTACTGCTGGGAGAAAAAATGGGCGTCGCACCTAGCACACTAATGCCTTTTGCCATAGCAAACGAAATATTTCACAGTTTTTTACTGATACACGATGATATCGAAAACAACGATGAAATACGTCGAAATCGTCCAGCGGTCTGGGTTAAATATGGAAAAGCGCATGGAATAAATATAGGTGACTACCTTTACAGCAAGTCTTTTGAGGCGCTACTTCAACTAGAGAACAAAGTAAGTGCTCCAACTCTAATCAAACTAATGAAGCTATTTAACACTGTGTCTTTATACACCGGTGAAGGACAAGCAATGGATCTAGACGCAGAACAAGCACACACAATTAATTTGAAAACGTATATTGATATAGTACTGAAAAAAACCGGCTATTATATGAGTTTACCTATCGTTGGTAGCGCTATTCTCGCACAGGAAAGTAAGGACACACAAGACAAGCTGGCCGAATTTGGAAAAAGTGTAGGAATCGCATTTCAAATTATTGATGATATTGTCGATGTCTTCGAAGAAAAAGGCAGGCCCATAGGTTCAGATATTCGTTCCGGAAGTAAAAGCATTATCGTGATATACACACTAAAAAATTGTACGAATTTTGAAAGAAAAAAGTTAGTCAACATCCTACAAAAGAAAAGAGAAGAAACTCTAGACAGCGAAATAAACTGGAGCATAAAACTATTTCACAAACACAAAGCCATTGAGTTTGCAAAAGACCTTGCGCGTCAAAAAATAAAAAGTGCACAAAAATTTTGTGGCCAAGTTCCAAAAACACTCCAAGACCCTCTACAACAAGTAACAACTTACATGCTAAACAAATTACATAAAATCTAGACCTGGTACAATGGCATATCAAACACAAAACCGTAACCGTACATTGAATTCATAAATCCAACCCTAATACGGTTACGGACAGCCTCATCAAAAAATCCCCCCACAAACATCATTATCCTACATTCAAGTCTTTCGAGACAAAGATTCTGTCCTATCAGACTCTCAGTAGAAATAAACATAGAGATATTGTACAATTGTAGTCTGTCTTGCGTTTTATCGAGAGGAAAAAGAATGAGCTCTTCTATCAAAGACTACTTTTTTAATTTACTAAAAGTAAAAAACATAGATACCAGTACACTAGAAAATATTTGGAAACAAAGACCAGCAAACAAAAATGAAAAAGAAAGCCTCAAATGGCTCATTGATCAATTTTTGCAAAACGAGAGTGTCGACAAAAATACTTTTGGTCTTGCTGTACAAGAGTTTTATACAAAACTAGCCGAATACGAAACTTCGCGAAAAACCATCTCCCAGAACAACGAAAAAAGCAATGTTGCCATCAAACATTTTGCAAAATATAAAATCATAAAAGAATTGGGAAGTGGCAATATGGGACGTGTACTTCTTGTACATGACCCAGATAAAAATATGCAAATGGCCTTAAAAATTATGCTGGCTGGAGAACATGCAGGAGAAGAACAAGAAAATCGTTTTTTCAAAGAAACATCAGCGATGCAAAGATTACAGCATCCAAATATTGTGCAAATACACGATGTGGGACGGCATAATAATATAAATTTTTTTACCATGGAATATTTAGAAGGTGATGACTTAGAGACGTTTTTAGAAAAACGTAAAGTAAGTTCGCGCCGCGCCGTTGAAATTTTTATCAAAGTAGCGCAAGCCATTCAACATGCTCACGAAAAAAATATTTTACATCGTGATATTAAGCCAGGCAACATTATCATGCGCAATGACAAAGAACCAGTGGTCACAGATTTCGGCTTAGCACGTTCCACACGTGAGGCATCACGAATAACTCAAACAGGTGCTCTCATTGGAACACCAGCATACATGGCTCCTGAACAAGCACGTGGAAAAGTAAAAGATATAGACGAACGTACGGATATTTATGCATTGGGAATTACTCTGTATAAGATACTAACACAACAACTTCCTTTTAATGCGGCAACACCTCTAGCAACACTACATAAAGTAGTGAATTCCCCACCAACCCCGGTACGTAAAATAAATCCACTAATTCCCCAAGACCTTGAAAACATTTGTATGAAAGCCATTGCAAAGAGTAAAAAAGATCGTTTTAACACCGCTCGCAAAATGGTAGATGAATTACAACGCTTTTTGGACGGAGTTAGCACCAATACGGCTCAAGCATCATCACGCTTTGTAAATTTCAAATTTTGGGCGAACAAATACAAAACGTATATTCTACTAACAGTCTTACTCCTCTTTAGTGTAACGGGTAATGTCTATGCCTTACTAAAATCAAACACCTTAGTAGAGAACACACTCAAACAAAGTATCCAAATCATTTCCCCAAATTTTCTAAAAAAGGGCTCTTCAGACGCCATTCCATCAGTAAAAGGTAAGATCGCTCTAAAAGTGAGTTTACCTATGGGAATCACAGAGATCCACACCACAAAACAAAGAATATCCTGGGATCGTAAAAAAACTAACTTCACTCTGGACATACCACTAAGTTATGGTGCAAACACTATTGAAGTAATTTTTTTCAGTGCTTCGGGACAATACTATAAACTACGACGTAATGTACTTCGTGCAAAACCGCAAAACTCTGTATTCTTTCATGGTAATTTACAACGACTTTATAAAGCCAAACCTCACTCTCCCACCCCTCTCAAACTAAATTGGCAGTTTCCTGTCAAAAATACGCGAATTACCTTCTCCCCTTTGGTGTTGGGAAAACGCATTCTCTTTGGCTGTCGCAATGGTTTTTTTTATTGTATAGATGACAGCGGCAATTTTTTATGGAAATTTAAATCATCTGCCACGATCAAAGGTTATGGAGCTATCTACAATGGGGTTGTTTATTTTGGCAACGTCAACGGAGATGTTTATGGTTTAGACATTTACAGTGGCAAAAAATTATTTTACTACAATGTGATACAACCACAACGCTTTTCACCAATTATCGTGGATGATGTCATATATATAAATACAGAAAAAAATCTTTTATTTGCTGTTGATCTAAAAACGTCAAAAAAGAAATGGCGTTTCAAAGGAGATAAAGGCGACGAGTTATATTCATCTCCAGCCCTTTACAAAGATTTAATTATTCTCAGTGAATACAATGATACAGTGTATGCACTCAATCGTTCGAATGGAAATATCGTGTGGCAAAAAACAGTGGCTGCTCACAGTTACAATTCTCCCATTGTCATTGATGACAAAGTTTATGTAACCGTTCATGGTAAATTTTATGCCTTTGATGCACAAACAGGAAAAGAATTGTGGGATTGTGAACTACAAGGAAGGTTTTATTCCACAGGTGTGTACTATCAAAATATGATTGTAGTAATAAATCGTCGCGGCGTTTTACAAGCAGTTGATTTGAAAAAACACAAGGTCAAGTGGAATTTGAAAACTAGTCCACCTATGGTCACTAAAAAAAATCAGGTATTGTCTTCTCTGATTATAGCTGGAGATGATGTGTTCATCCATAGTGTCGAAGCGTTTTACTCATTCAATATAAAAACGAAACAAAAGACAATATATCACCAGATACCAGAGTCAACAAAACATTCAGACAACTATTCTACCCCTAAAATTTATGGGACTTCTCTGTATATTACTACGATCGACGGCTTTTTAAAAGCTTATCACACAAAAAAATAAAAAAGGAGTTTCGTAACCGTATATAACAAAATGAATACGGTTACGAAAAATAAAGACTAGCGAATACAAAGGAGGTTATTGCGAAGAAGATAAAAACCTCCGCCGCGCATATACCAACGTTCATCACTTTCTTCAAACTTAATGTAGTGTTCAACTAAACTTTGGGAAAGATAGTAAAAAGCCGTTTTTTGTGCCATAGACCATACTCTACTTGGTATTTCACTCTTAGGTACCGACATTTTAAATTTGTGCATCAATCTTTTATTCGTACTCAACGAATCTGCAAGAGAGATGTGGGAAACATCCCTTTCTCCCGAAAAAACTTCTTGCATCTCAACGTAGTAATTTCCAAATCCTTCAAATACACGCTCATAAAAATCGTCACGGTCTTTTTTATCCATCAATTTGATCATTTTGAGATCGTCAAGTTGAAAACGAACCATTTCCTCCGTAGTACGTGGATTTTTCTGAAGATCTTCGAGAATTTCCTCTAGCCCAGAAGAAAAAACATAGCCATTGTTCCACGGATCATCACCGATCCCCACTGACAAATCTTTAGGCCATTTCAAACTTTTCTTACCAAATAATTTTACAAAAAATGCACTATTATCACTAATTACATTTAGGCCGCATGCTTTAAGTTCTTTTGCTATTTTTTTACTCAAACCATCGATGTTTTCTAAACACGCACATTGTTGTAGTTGTTCCAGCTTAATTCTACTTTTTTCAAAATAGGCATTTTTCAGATTGGCAGAATCAAAATTTGTTTTTTGTAACTTTACATTGATAAACTGAGCGTTTTCTAGATTTGTACCACTAAAATTCACTTCACTAAGATTTTCGTTAGAAAAAATGATACCCGATAAATTTAAGTCAGAAAAATCAGCTTTAGCAAGATCGTAACTTTTCATATTTTTAAGTACGTTTTTAGGTTGACGTACACCTTCAATTTTAGAAAATATCTGAATTTTATTTATGGCTTTTATTGTTGGGTCTTTACTCATTAGTTCTATACTCCTTGAATTAACAGTTTGATTGTGTATAAGCATGTTCTACCAAACAAAGAGTAAAAATACACCCAATTCTGAATATCTTAATTTTTATAGGATACAGAAGAGGAGTCTTAACAAAGTGTTTTTTTATCTGGGGATTTAGATTGGCGTAGAAATACCAAAAACAACAAATCGGTGTCAGACTCAAAAACGGTGTCAGACTCAGGAATGGGTGTCAGACTCAGAAACGGTGTCAGACTCAAAAACGGTGTCAGACTCGAAAATGGGTGTCAGACTCAGGAACGCAGAAACGAAGGAAAGAGTGAAGTGGAATGGGCATAAAAAAAACCCTGACAGCCTTTTGAGCTACCAGGGTTCGTGTTGATTGGAATCCGGCGACGACTTACTCTCTCACCGTGAGGCAATACCATCAGCGTGAAAAGCTTAACGGCCGTGTTCGGGAAGGGAACGGGTGTGACCTTTTCACTATGATCGCCGAATATAATTGATTCCGTATATATCTATTTCTATATAATATTGCAATCTTGACAAATCAAGAGAGGAGGAAGAAAAGAAAGCAAAGAGGAGTATAGAGAGATAAGTCGAACGGGATATTAGTACTGGTTAGCTGAGTACATTGCTGCACTTACACATCCAGCCTATCAACCTGGTAGTCTTCCAGGACCCTTCAGGGAGATCTCGTCTTGAAGAAGGCTTCGCGCTTATATGCTTTCAGCGCTTATCCTTTCCGAACGTAGCTACCCAGCTATGCCGCTGGCGCGACAACTGGAGCACCATAGGTTCGTCCGCCCCAATCCTCTCGTACTAAGGGCAAACCTTCTCAAATCTCCTACACCCACAGCAGATAGGGACCGACCTGTCTCACGACGGTCTAAACCCAGCTCGCGTACCGCTTTAATTGGCGAACAGCCAAACCCTTGGGACCTTCTTCAGCCCCAGGATGCGATGAGCCGACATCGAGGTGCCAAACCGCCTCGTCGATATGAACTCTTGGAGGCGATAAGCCTGTTATCCCCGGAGTACCTTTTATCTGT